>JAJDWM010000696.1 GCA_022825595.1 Bryobacterales bacterium
AGGGGTGGAATCGGCGGTGAACAACCTGGAGCAGCGCGGGCTGGACCGGGTGAGGGAGAAGGGGAAGGAACGCTTTGAGCAGGTGGTGGCACGCGGGATAGTGGCGGCGAACGTGCACCGGATCGGAGTGCTGGTGCGGGCGGGAGAGCGGGCGAGGCTGCAGCGCAGCGAGGCAATTCGCCGGGGGCTGCGACGCCATCGCCGAGCGGCCTGAGCAAGCCAACAGGCGGAAACAGCGTCCAAGGACGGGCGCGAAGGGGCGGAATAGTGTCCCGAGAACGGCCTGTGGAAAAAACAGCGAACAAATCGAATAAACTCCGGAATCTGATCGCGGCCAATTGCCCAGTCTCGGCTCAGGCTGGACCGCATCAGCCCGAAATCTGGCTGCTAGCGGATCCCTGATCCGCTGCTGGAGAGGGTTTTGCCGCAAGCACTATGTAGCCGTGGGGTGGTGAGGACACACGTCGCCTGTGGCACTTCGGGCCGGAGTCGAATTGCTATCCGTCCTCGCTGTCCAACGGGCAACGGGTACGATTCGGGGCTCGACTCGGGCTGGCCGGGTCAGTTTGCTATGGCAACCGATTGAGCGCTTCAAGCCGCTCCGGTTAGTGCGGGCCACACCCAGACGACATCCACTGGGTGCCTTTGTCGCTCAGGAGTAGTGTCTCTCCACGTCCCTCACTCGGACCAAGACTGGCGCGCGCTCAGTACCGTCCGGCTGGATCACCGTACACGCCAATGCCGCCTCGTCGTAGGAGCCGGCGTGTCCAGCACCTCGATCGATCCAGCGCATGTTCCCGACCTGTATGAACTTCTTGAGCGCCACATGGCCATGGAACGTGCGCCAGACATCCGGGACCCCTGCGTCACGCTCGGGGCGATTCCAGACCCTTGACTTCGACCAGATCGATCGAATGAGCGCGGTTCTATCGCCTTCCTCAAGCCACTCACGGGTGGCCCACCAAGGAGTTGTCTCGGAGACTTCGGCGTGGACCAAGACCATCTTGCCCTGGGGGACGTCGACTTCCAGAGCAACCGGTAGCGAGTTCAGCGCATTCCTCCATCCTTCCAACGCATCCGGGCCCAGTTCGGAAGCCCACCCGCCGCCATTGTGACCGACCCACAGCTCCTCCATGAGCTTGTTGCCATCGAGCGCTTCGATCATCAATTGCTCGTGATTCCCGCGAATGCAGTAGACCCCGTCGCGCTGCAGCCAAGAGAGCATGCCCGGGGAGTCCGGCCCGCGGTCAATCACGTCCCCAAGCAACAGAATCCTATCGCCCCGGTCGGGAGAGAATCCAACTTTGTCAAGCAGCCGCTCGAAGGTCGCACGCTGGCCGTGGACGTCTCCGATTACCAAGTCGTTCCCCTGCGTGTTGCGGGACAGGTACTGTACCGGGGGGCACTGGAGGACGGGCGTCGGAATGTCCTCGAAATCCCAACCCAGCGGATCGGGCCTCGGCCTGGCAGATGCCCTCTGGCGTGACCCAATGCTGCTCACGGTCCCCCTGACCTCTCGCAGAGCGAATGGCTCTGCCTCCCCCGCCATTATCGCCACCTAGGCCTGATGCACGGTATGACTTGATTCACGGGCACCATATCTCACTGTTGCGCACATCCGCGGCAGCTACTCAACGGGTGGCATACCTGATCCTCACAGCGGACGGTTCGCCCGCGCAGGCGATGGCAAGGGCGTGCAGCGGCGCCCGAGCCTTGAGAAGCATCTCCTCAAACTCCTCCCGGGGGTTCGACATAGCGACGATGCCGCCTCCCGACCCGACCGTGACAAGGGAATCCCGTATGACCAGAGCCCTAATGGCGATGCTCAAGTCCATCATGTCGCCGTGCGAGATGTAGCCGATCGCACCCGAGTACGGGCCGCGAGCGCGGCCTTCAAGCCTGTCGATGATGGACATTGTCCGGAGCTTTGGGGCACCCGTCATGGAACCGCCTGGGAACGCAGCCGCGAGGCAGTCCAAACAGTCGCGGTCTGCAGGCAGCCGACCCTCGACCGTGCTGACGAGCTGGTGCAGGGTGGCGAAGGACTCGACATCCATCAGCCGCGGCACACGCACCGATCCGGCCGACGCCACGCGGCCTACGTCGTTCCTCAGTAAGTCAACAATGGTCAAGTTCTCCGATCGGAACTTTTCGTCCGTGCGCAGCCAGTGCGCGAGTCGAGCGTCGGCGGCCGGGTCGCTGCCCCGCTCACAGGTCCCCTTGATCGGCCTCGCGGTGATGACGCGATCGGGCGAAACCCTCAAGAACCTCTCGGGCGATGAACTAAGGACGGAGAAGCCCCCAAACCGAAGATAGGCGGCGAACGGGGCCGGGTTGAGCTGCCGGAGCGCCCGGTAGGCGGCCCACGGCGACACGCGGCACCGTGCGGAGAACTCGCTGGTGAGGCAGATCTGGTACGACTCGCCCGTGGCGAGCTGGCTCAAGCACTGCCGGATCTTTGACTCGTACGTCTCCGGCCCGTCCGCGAGTTCCGCGACTACCGCTGGCTGCCCACACTGACGCGGGAGCGTCGCCGGCTGGGATCCATCGAGCGCGTGCGAGACTTCGGCAAACCAACCTCCTGACTCGAGGCCGCCAGAATCGGCCCGCGCTATCAGGTATACATCGCGGGCATCGTGGTCGAAGACCAAGCATCGGTCCGCGTCGAAGAAGGCGGCATCGGGTCCCTCGAACCTGCGGTGGGCGGGTGCGCCGAACTCATTCCTCAGCTCGTATCCGATGAATCCGACGAGACCCGTCTGGAAGGGCAGCGGAGGCCCTAGCGCTGCCCCGTTTCGGGGTCGGAGGCGTCGCCTGAGCTCGTCGACGAGAGAGTTGGCTCGGCGCGTCCGCCAGACGCCGGAACGCAGGGTCTGGACCGAGCGGCTGCTTGTCCTATAGAGAAGTACCGAACTCCCAGGGCCCGAGGCGTCGCCCATCACGCTGAACCTTGCAAGACCGGAGCTCCGCATTGCGCTGTCGAGCCAGAAGGCGTATCGCTTGCTGGCGTAGAGGCGTTCGAATGCGTCGAGGGGGTCCACCCAGGTCTCGAGCCGTCGCATTTCGGCAATGGGTCGGCATCGCCCGTCTCGAGCGGACGCATGGCGTTCCCATCTGACCGGAGCCGCAGGACTGGCGTCGGCCAGGCCGGAGAGGCGCAGGAAGTTGAGCACAATCCGCTCTCCGAACTCGGCTGCAATGGACTCAGGGTGGAACTGGACGCCGAATTGTCGCCGCTTCACATGGCCAATTGCCATCGGCAGGCCATCGACCGTCGTGGCCAACACTCTGAGACAGGCCGGGATCGACTCGCCATCGAGGCACAGAGAGTGGTATCGAACAGCGTCGAAGGACTCCGGTATGCCGTCAAATAGCGACCCGCCTTGGTGGGTGACGCGAGACACCCTCCCGTGCATCGGCACGGGAGCGGCGACCAGACTGGCGCCGTACAAACATCCGATGCCTTGGTGCCCAAGACAGATCCCTAGCACGGGTACGTCGGCTTCTACGATCAACTGCGGGCAAGTCCCGAAGTCCGTTTGCCGGAGGGGCGTACCAGGTCCGGGCGAGATGATGACTGCCCCGATTCGGCCATCCCGAAGCATGCCTTGCCAGCGTCGGTCTGAGTTGTCGAGGACGATGGGCGGAGCACCGGTCAGGCGCTCGACGAGCTGCACGAGGTTGAACGTGAACGAGTCCTTGTTGTCGACTATCAGTACGCGCACGGGAGGGGAATTGGTCTTGCGGTCTACGGAGGTGCCGGAGCGACCAGCCCAATTACCATCAACTATCCCTTGTGCGGGGGCAAAACGCCGCAACCCACACCAGAGGGGCTGGAAGCAAAGCAAGCGGCGAGCGGTGCCTATTGAGCGGGGCCGTTTGGCCGGCCATCGAGTCGGCGGGAGCCATTCCGTGACCAGAGCACGGCGGCCCTTCAGCGGTTCAACTGCGGTCTACAATCGGGCGTGGTCGGTCCGAGGCTATTCCGGTTCCTGTTGGTCGCCGTCCTGAGCTGCAGCGGTGGTGGCCAGCACGCGCAACATCCCGAGCATCCCAATGTCCTGTTCGTCGCCGTCGACGACCTGAACGACTGGGTTGGCTGCATGCGCGGCCACCCCCAAGCTCTGACGCCCAACATCGACCGGTTGGCTGCCAGGGGAGTGCTCTTCACGAACGCCCACACCGCGGCGCCAGCGTGCAACCCATCCCGCGCGGCGGTGTTCAGCGGGCGTCTGGCCACCGTGACCGGCGTGTGGGCCAACCAGGGTGGCCAGACGCTGGACCGGACTTACCCGGAGGGCCTCCTGCTGCCGACTGCGTTCAAGGCTTCCGGCTATCGCGTCTGGGGCACGGGGAAGCTGCTGCACTCCGGGGGCAAGTCCTTGTTCGACGAGTATTTTACGGTCGGCCAGCGGTGGAGCCCGCTGTCACGGGAGGCCGTCGAGTACACCGACGCCGAACTCCCGTCGAAGGGAACGGACAACCCCAGGCACGTGACGGCCGACAGCCTCGGGAGGACGGTCGTTCTGCCATTGAACAGGATGCCCTCCGACCGGCGCCCCGATCGATCGGCCGGCGAGTCCTTCGACTGGGGCGCGTTTGACGTGCCCGACTCCGACTTTGGGGACACGCAGATCACGGACTGGGCGATCGAGAAAATCAAGGGTTCGCACGGCCGGCCGTTCTTTCTCGGAGTCGGATACTACCGGCCACACATTCCGCTGTGGGCCCCGAAGCGATTCTTCGACCGCTTCGAGGGGTCCCCGGGGGAACTGCCGCCGGTCAAGGAGAACGACCTAGACGACCTGAGCGCCACGGCGAAGCACTGGGCTCTGGAGGCAGTCACGGCGGGGAGCCACGGAACTGTCGTCAGGCACGGCCAGTGGCGCGCAGCGGTAGAGGCGTACCTAGCAAGCGTGACCTACGTGGACCACGAGATCGGCCGCCTAGTGGACGCTCTGGACAGATCCGGAGCTGCCGACAACACAATCATTGTGCTGTGGTCCGATCACGGCTGGCATCTCGGCGAGAAGGAGCACTGGGGCAAGTGGACAGGATGGGAGCGCTCCACCAGAATCCCGATGATCGTGGCCCCCGCACGGAGCCGAACGGCCGACTTCGCAATCGGCGGCAGCAGCGCCGAACCAGCCAGCTTGATCGACATCTACCCGACCTTGGTCGAACTGTGCGGCGTCAGTGGCCCTAACCAGTTTGATGGCCAGTCCCTCGTTGCGCTGATGCGCCAGCCAGACCAAGAGACGGGGCGCACAGCCGTAACGCTCTTCAACCCGAATAATGTCTCGCTTCGAACGGCCCGCTGGCGCTACATTCGCTACGAGGACGGAACAGAAGAACTATACGACCATCAATCTGACCCCAACGAGTGGGTGAACCTGGCAGCATCCACGGATCACACAAGTCAAGTTCGTGACCTCCGAGAAACGGCCATTCCTTACTTCACGGAAGATGCATCGCTCGGTGCTGCCAAGTCCGCACCGGACAAAGCGCACTCGGGGATTCGGTTCGGCCCAGAGAGTGTGGACAAAGCACCTGAGGCCGCGCGGACGATACAAGTCCGAGGCTTTGGACGATGACCAACGAGGAGTTTCAGTCGTGGCTGGCCGGAATTGGCCGATTGACGGAGGCCCAAAGAGACCAAGCCGCAGGAGCACTTCTGAGCCCGACGCCTGGGATCCCGACAGCCGCCGATCCCGAGGCGGCCGAAGGCGAGAGTTCGCACTTCGAGGAGAGGGCCAGCCTTGGATCCGGCTCGCGAGTTGACAGGAGGATCGAACTGCGCTGGAACGCTGGATACGAAACCGCCAAGCCACGCCTCGTTGAGCTAATGCGTTCAATCTTGCCGATTACCGACCCCTTCCAAATGGAGCGGGCAAATGCGACGATCGCCGCCGTCGAGAGTCTGCCGTTTGTCGGCGAGCATCGGGGGAGTCTCACAACAACAGACAAACAGTTCGAACGCGGGGCCGATTTTGTCTACTGCCTGTCCGTAGGCGAGTATGGATTCCAACTCTCCCATTGGGAGCGCATGAATATAGGCGGGGGGCAATCGGACTTTACGCCCGAGAGGATGCTTGTGAATTGCCGCCTTGTCGACGAAGAACCAACAGAAGTCGAGGACGAGGACTTAGAGGCTCTTGAAATCATGAGGGAAGGGATTGAAGGTTTCGTTGGTACGCGAATGAGCGACGAAGACTGGCAATGGCAAGTCAATCTCGCAAGAGAATCGGATAGTAGCGTAGTGCCGAACGGCATAAACAACTGGCTGGAGTCCATTCCAATTGACAAAGAAGAAGATCCCCCCGCCACGGTCAGAATTGAGTGGGGAGCATGATCCGGCGGACGCGGTCAGTCTCGTTGCCTCGCTTCGAGGTTGCCGACTGAGCAAGTCTGGATGCCTGCTGTGGCACCCTGTTGGCTTGGAAGAGCGTTAAAGGGAGTCACGACGGCTCGCCCATCCGCCGGCCTGGCCCCGCTTCTCTTCCAGCGGTCGTATGATCGGGACGAGGGGGCGCTTTCACAGATTGGGAGCTGAGATGTCGGTCGCGAGCACCACAAGAACGGCACGCACTGCCGTGGCCCCATCGACCGAGGCGGCGTCGCGGGAACACGACGAAGTCGAGTACCCGGAAAGGCATTGGGTCGCGCAGAGCGTCTGGCACGGGGACGCTGTCAGGCTGGCCACGGCCGCGTTGCGCAACCACTTCCGAGACCGCGAGGACGTGCTCGTGGCGATGGAACTGGCGGTGTACTACGAGCGCGGCGATGAGACGAGATGGCTGCAGCCAGACGTCCAGGTGGTGTTCGGCGTGAGGCGCGGCGGGAACCGCAGCTCATTCAGAATTTGGCAGGAGGGCAAGGCGCCGGACTTTGTGCTGGAAGTGGCGTCCCCGTCGACGGCGGAGAACGACGCTTGGCACAAGGCGAGAGAGTACGCCAAGCTCGGAGTGCGCGAATACTGGCGGCTGGACCCGGAAGGGTCGCTGATGGGGACCGAGTTGGAAGGCTACGCGGTCAGTGGAGGGAGGTATGCCCCGTTGGAGCGAATCGAACGACCGGGAATAGGCAGACTTCTTCGGAGCCGCGTGCTGGGGCTGGATCTCCGCACCCAGCGGCACGACGGGGCAACGGTAGTGGTGTTCGCGGACCCGCGGACGGGCGAAGAGTTCAACGGCTCGTTGGGGGAATCCGAGAGGCAGCGGCGGATCGCCGAGCAGCGCGCCAGCGCGGCACGAGAGGAAGCCGACCGTCAACGCCGAATCGCCGAGCAGCGTGCCAGTGCCGCACGAGAGGAAGCCGACCGTCAACGCCGGATTGCCGAGCAGCGTGCCAGCGCCGCAGAGGATCGGGCGAGAATCGCTGAGGAGAGAATGCGGACATTGGAGGAGCAACTACAGCGCCTCACGGGTCCGACCCGTTCGCCGGAGCGCGATTCTTAGGCGCGAGAGGTCCTTCGCGTGGCAAGGTCGTCCGCCGCCAACCGGGCGGTTGGGTACTGGCACGCGAAGAAACTCGGCTCGGTCCGCAGCGGGGCCCAGTGCTGCTGGCGGAGGGACATTCCGGGCATCCCCTTGGCTTTACCGTGCCCCATTTCGGTCCACAGACCGGATCCGCAGTCGTAGAATCCATCCATGACAGGAACGGTGATCCCTTAACTGCCGATCCCGAGGCGTCCGCAGTCGAGAGGTCCCAAGGTGAGCGGTGGGCCGGCCATGAACTCGAATCGTGAGGTGACGGGAGGATCGAACTGCGGTGGAATGCTCGATACGATGCTCCCAAGCCACGTTCCGTTGGGCGAATGCGTTCGATGCCGCCGATCTCGGACCTAAGCCTGGCGGAGCGAGCGAAGGAGACGATCGCCGCCGTCGGCAATCTGCCGTCCGTCAGTCGTAAGCATTCAGTCCTAGGGGCAGAGGAGACGGTTTAGGGCTCTCGGGGTTTGGCAGGGCCGTAGAGTCCGTCAGGGTGTCTCTGGGTTA
>JAJDWM010000403.1 GCA_022825595.1 Bryobacterales bacterium
GCCGATGGCGAGGAGCATCTGCGTTTCGGCCGCGTCCCGAAGCGCCTGCTGCTGTCTCAGGCTGGTCTCGATCCTGAAGTGTTCCGCGGCCAGTTCCCGATCTCCTCTTCTATGGAGGACACGGCCCAGCCTGTAGTGAACGCCCGGATAGCTGGGATCAAGCCGCAACGTCGTGCGGAATGCAGCGATGGCCTGCTCGTAGTCCCCGGTCTGCACCCACGCCGAGCCGAGCCGAAAGTGGACTCTCGCCTCCGTGGGCCGAATATCGGCCGCCGCCTGCAACTCAGGCAGAGCCCGGTCGCCCTCCGAAGACATGAGCAGGGCCAAGCCGAGGTTGTAGTGCCCATCGAAGCTGGTCGGGTCCAATCGGAGCGCAGCCCGAAACTCTTGAATCGCTTCCTGGAGCCTTGCCGTTTCAGCCCACGCAGCCCCAAGAGCGTTTCGAGCCTCGACGAAGCCGGGCCTGAGCGCAATGGCCTTCTGGAACTCGACGATGGCTCGTGATCGATCCTCTTTCTGGCGAAGCGCCAAACCGAGTTGGAAATGGGCGTCCGGAAGGTTCGCGTCCAACCTGAGGGCCTCCCGCAGCTCCCGAATTGCCCTTTCCGCCTCTCCCTCGGCCAGCAGGGCGGTTCCCAGCTGGACGCGTGCGCCGACGTGGGTCGGGTCGGCCAGGAGCGCGGCTTGGAACGTCTCGATTGCCAGGCTGGGGGCGCCCTTGTTGCTCAGGACCCGGCCGAGGTTGTAGTGCGCTTCCGCATAACCGGGCCTGGCGGCCGTGGCCTGCCGAAATCTCCGCTCGGCTCCTTCCGGATCGCCGACTCGCATCAGCACGATGCCTAGGTCGTTCAGCGCCTGTCCGAAATCCGGGTCGAGGTCGACAGCTCGCTCGAGTGCGGAACGTGCGCCATGATGGTCCCCGGTCGAGGAAAGGGCAAGGCCCAAGCGGTAGTGGGTCTCGGGCGAGAGCGGCGCGGCTCCGGCGGCAAGGCGCAGTTCGGCTGCCGCCGCGTGAGGTTCCCCGGCCCTCAGCAGGGCCGCACCCAGGTTCGACCGTGCGACGCTATAGCCGGGATTCAGTTCCAGGGCCTCCCGAAACTCGCGGATGGCAGCGTCCAAGTCGTTCTTGGCCACCCAACAAATCCCAAGGTAGTTGCGGATTTCGTACGATCGCGGATTCTGCCGCAGCGCCGCATGGAATTCGCCGATGGCCTGATCAAGTTCGCCGGCTGCTGCGAAGCTTCTGCCTCGCTCCCGGTGAGACAACGCGTCCGGTGCCGGATCCTGTGCCCAGCCGTGAGCAGCAAGGATCGCCAACACGAGGCGAGCGCAAATCCCGGCAAGAACTTCGGCCCGCGCACGCGGGACCGAACCCGCTGTGAGTGCCGTGGCCGGACCTGAACCGCCGACTCCAATCAGGCGACCAACAGACGTCTCATGGCGCCGCAAACAGCGCACACGGAAAGGCCCACTTGGTCTGTCGCCACCCGGCTCGCCCGGTCCATTCTGGATCTGCACATCCATCGTCCCCGTTTACAACACGTCAACAGCCTATCAATGTGGTGCTGCCCACGACGGGGACGCAGTTGGAAAGACGTTCGGCCGTGTGAGCGCCGAGGCCAGGTGCGCACCGGGCTGGCAGTATTGGTGCGGTGAGCCCGGCAGCAGCTCTGCCGGGGGCCACGGTCCCGCATGGGGCGTCCACCGGCATGCCCGCGGCGGGCGGAGTTCGGGTTGCTGTGCGCGGCCATGCCATTTGAGCGTTGCCCTTAGCAGATCCTGCAGTTCGGCAACGATCTCGGATCGCTGGGCGTGGAGGTTCTTGGTTTCCTGCGGGTCCTCGGCCAGGTCGTACAGCTGCCCACCGGGCTCCCCAATCGACCTCGGCACCGTGAATCCTCCAGAGCTCCGTCACCCTATGAGCTTCCGGTTCGCCTTTCAAATGGCGAACATACCCCGAGCGGAGTGGTGGACCGCTGTAGTCCTCTCCGACCTGCTGTGGCCGCGAAGCACTGGAGTGGCCGTGTTTACGTGGACGGTTTTGATTCGTGCGTAGGCAAGCCCGCCTCCTTGCGTGCGCGCTGCGTCCCCCTTGGGGCGGGCAAGACAAGTCTCGCCCAGGTCGAGAGCCGACGACAAGAAGTGCCAGACGCCCGTTGGCTAGGAGTTGCTGTCCCCTGATGTACTACACAGGAATGCTGTCCGGGTCAATTCCAATCGAGCGCTCGCCGGCGACCCGGTGAGCAGTGACGGCCTGCCGGCGACGCACAACGGAAGCGCGGTCCGGGAACTGATCTTCACGTGCACGGGCAACGTTGCCGTTGGAACCGGCGACAATCTCAATGAGGACAAGTTCAGATCGTCAAGTCACTCGAGTGCGCTACCAGAACTGCTTGGGAGGAGACGGAATCGAGACGGTGAACATATTCTCCAACGCCGCATCTGTGGCCAAGCGGCTGGACGGTCCACGAGCGGTGATCGGGACTTGGCTGATCGGGGACGAACGCGCCGCGATCCTCAATGGAGTCGACTCAGTGATGGTTGGGGGTTCGGGGCAGACCTGACGGGAGAGCCATAGCGGCTGCGGCGCCCAGAAGCGCCACTGGCCAGCGAGGCGGTCAGACCGCCTCCATACTCTCCGTTCCCGCGACCAGGCGGGCCGCTGGCGGTTTGGACCTCGACGGGTGGGACTCGCTGCTCTCCGCCCCGCCTGCCTCGAATCCCTGCGTCACGTCCGGTGGGTCCGCTGGCCTAGTCGCGACGCGTCCATTCCTCGATGTTCCAGAGATCCGACTCCCAACCGTTCACGCGGAAGCCCTCAATGTCATTCCCATGGGCCGCCACGGATCCACGGTGGATCAGGGGAATAGTCGAGTAGCTCTGAACGAGCAAGTCGTTGAGAGCAATCGTGATTTGCTGGCGCATGTCCGGGTCAAACGTGTTTCTCAGCTCGCGATGGAGCCGGTCGAACTCCTCGGACCTGAATCGTTCCACGTTGCTGCCACGGAACGAGTTTGCCGCTCGCGCGATCTGATCTGAGGTCCACGAAGTGAGGTAGCCCTCCGCATCTACGCTACGGCCACCTGTCGTGTACATCTGGACATCGGAATAGAACCTTCCAGCAGTATCTGGACTGGTCGTGTCATCGCCGAAGAAGACGGACGCGTCGATCTGCTTGAGTTCGGTCTCCACACCGATCTCCGCCCACCACGCCTTGATGTGCTCTTGAGTGGCTTGGCGGACGGAGTTGGTCGAGGTCTGGAACAAGACCTTGAGAGGAACGCCGTCGCGTTCCCGCACGCCATCGCCATCCGAGTCCACGATCCCGGCATCATCGAGGATTGCATTCGCCAGATCGATGTTCTGCACCAAGCACTCGTCGTTGTTGCTCGATGCTTGGCCGGGCACGGGCCAGACATTACAGGTTGGGCGGCCCGCAAGATCGCCGTAGCCGATTCGCACAAGCGTGTTGCGGTCGATCGCTAGGGAGAGGGCTCGGCCGACGGCCGGGGCGGTCAGGAAGGGATGGGGGTTGGTGCCGTCTGCATACTCGGACCGAAGGCCGCCCAGTCCTGCATCCGGATTGGTCTGGTTGAGGAGGAGCCGCTCGACGTTCGTGGCAAATCCCGACACGACAACTCCGCTCCCCCCGGCCGCGATCTCTGCCAGGGTGTCGGGGGCGACCTGGAGGTTCCAGGCATAATCGGCCTCGTCCAACTCCACAACAGATCTTGCTGCTTGAATCGCGTCGCCTCCTCCCTGCAGGACGACTTCCCGAAAATACGGCAGTCCGGCTCCGGCCCCGCGGTAGTGCGAATTGAAGTCGAATCGGACAGAGTCGCCGACTCGGAAGTCTGCCACCACGTAGGGGCCAGTGCCGATCGGAACTCGATTCGCGCCGTCGCAGGCTGAACCTGTGTCCAAGCAGTCGACGAACTGAGACGCTTGCAGAATCGGACTCTCAATGGACACGAACGGCGAGAACGGGAATGCGACTGGGCCGTCAAACTTGACAGTTACGGTTTGCTCGTCAACCGCCTCGACGGCAACAACACGGTCAAAGCGCGAAGCGCGGGCACAGCCGGCGCCGCTTGCACTGCAGAACCGCCAAGTCGAGACGACGTCATCCGCGGCGAAGGGCGTGCCGTCCGACCAAACCACATCGTCGCGGAGGCTCCACGTCACGCTGGTGCGATCCTCCGGGATTCCGCCGTTGTCAACCGACGGGATGCGCGCCGCCAGCGCGGGGACCAAGACCCCATCCGGATCGTACTCGGCCAGCGGCTCGATGGCCAGTGATGCGGCCACAGCGTCTTTCGTCCCTCTGGAGAGGTACGGGTTGAGAGTCGTCGGCGCTTGCCACTGGATCACCGTCGCAGTGTCACCTCGCCCCGCCGTCGGCATGTTCCCGCCGGGCGCACCTGTTCCTCCGCCGGCTCCCCCAGCAGGAGGTATCGGGACCTCGGGGTGGTCCGGATGGTATCCGGCGCCGACCAGCATCGGCAGCCCCTGCACCATGACCCGCTTGACGAAGGTCACCTTTGGTCCCGCGATGTCCGTGAAAGGGTTCTGGGCCGTGTAGTGCAGCAAGGCTTCGCCAAACGCGTCTCCCACGCTCACCCTGTCCTGACCGCCGGACATTTGGCCGGCGAGGCTCAGTTCGGATGTGCGCATGGCAGGCCGGCGGCCGCCGAGATCGCCCGAGAACAGCGAGTTGCCGTGCATGTCGACGCCGAACACATAGATCGAATCGCTCTTCCATCGCGGATCGGTCGCCAGCGTGACCCCTGCGAAGTACCCCTGGGATTCGACTTCGAACGCCGCGCAACGAACGAATTCCCTCAGTCTCTCTTCGCTCAGATTAGCCTCCACCACTGCCGCATTGACATCCGTGGCGGGGCACGAGCCAGGCAGGTCGTGCAGGTAGATCCCAGTCCCGACGACTGCGCGGTGTCCTTCCCAGTCCACCTCAACAACGTACGAACTCTTCGGTTCTGATCTTTCCTCCACGAAGTTGGTGAAGGCGTAGTGGAGCCATCCGGATCGGCCGAATGTCATTACGCGGTGCAATTCGTCGAAGTAATCGGTCCCGAAGTTGTCGACCAGAAGCTGCGAAGTTCCTTCCCAAGCAGGATTTGGCGGAAACACGGCGATGTGCGAGAGCGGCTGTTCGTGCGGCTGCGCGATGAGGTCGACGAATACGTAATACTGGCCATGACGCCAGCGGACATCCTCGTGGAACGCTCGACGTGCCTCCTCGGGGCCGTTCTCAACCACATACTCGGCGGCGCATCTGACGAACGCTTGGACGTCCCGCCTCGTCCGGATCCCGCGAGCCGTTACGCGATTCTCGTCGCAGCTTGGTTCCGAGATCTCCGGTTCGCGAGCCATCTCGTACCCCGCGCCCAAGATGAGGGGCACGCCGTGCGATACGACGCGCTTGAGCATCCCGACCTTGGGCCGAATCCTGCCCGTTAGCGGATCGCGATGCTGGTAGTAGGTTAGGGCCTCGCCAAACACGGCTCCGACAGTGACCATGTCCCGCCCTCCGAATTGGTCCGTCGGATCGCTCTTGCCACCGAATTCGTGCAGAGATCTGCCGTTGATCCGCACGCCGTTCCCTGTCAGAACTTGGTTTCCGTCCAAGTCCATGACGAACACGTAGCTGGAGCCGTCACGCCACCGCGAACTCGTCTCGAGCTCTTCGCGGGCGGAGTAACCCTTCTCCTCCAACAGGATTGCGGCGCAGCGCACGAAGGCCTGTAGCTTTGCCTCGCTCGGGGCGGCCGCCAAGTCGGCTGCGTTCACTTCTTCGGCTCTGCACGTGCCGGGCAGGTCGGGCGCGTAGATGCCGGCTCCGACTGCGGCGCGCTCGCCGTCCCAGTCCACCTCGATCACGTACGAACTCTTGGGCTGTTCCGTCCCTGTGGACGGATTCCCGCTCCAGTAGTACATCCAGCCGGAGTCGACAAGCCCCAGCATGCGAAAGTACTCGGAGTAGTAGTCGGTCCCGAATGCGTCGATATACGTGCCCCATACCGTGCCTTCCCTAGATGGGTCGCGCGGATAGACGTAGACGAGTGCTTCGTCGGCGGACGGCGCTACCTGTTCGACAAACAAATAGATGGGGCCGTGCCTCCACCTCTCGTCCTCGTGGAATGCTCGCCGGGCCTCGGCCGTGCCGTGCTCAGTCACATACTCCGCCGCGCACCGGACGAACGCCTGAA
>JAJDWM010000574.1 GCA_022825595.1 Bryobacterales bacterium
TCCAAGCTTTCCAAACGCTTCTTCTTGCTGAGTCGAAACCGCGTACAAGTGGCGTTCTGGTGACCGTGGGAGAGACGTTGGCGGAATTGGCAAGGCACCCGACTCAGGTTGCTGGTGGGTGGCCACAGTAACCAAACCAAGGTGGGACGGCTGGAGTCCGGTGAGGGCGACGAGCTGCAGCTGGAGATCAAGCGGTTGATCGTTAGCCCATGTCCCGAACTGTGTGTTTCGGAGTGAGGAACATTGGTAGCTACGCGGTGGCGCGCGTCAGTTCACGCTTTCTTCGGCGCAAGCCGCCCTCACCATTCCAAGATCCCGACTCCACCGGGTGGCCCGCGTTAGCTTTGATTTTTCGGCAAGAGGGGAGTTTCCCAAGCAAGGCGAGCATCAGAGATGTCTCTCCTTAGCCAGATCGGCGAAGACTGCTAGACTGAGCCTAGTACCAGCCAGACATTGAGCATCCCGAATTCTCATTGTGCAGCTGAACGGTTCGGCCGGGCTGGAGTAGTGTGCCCCAAGCCGGCTGGACGTGCCAGTGCTCTTGGGTCGTTGCTTCAGTAGGATTCACAAACGATGGAACAGAAGCACGTTTCGACATCGTCTAGACGGGATTTGTCGCTTACTGTCGGTGATTTTGGTCCGATTGAGCAGGCGAAGATCGATTTACGGCCTATTGCCGTATTTGTGGGGCCAAGCAACACGGGAAAATCCTACTTGGCAATCCTCCTTTATGCTCTGCATCGATGTCTTGGGCGAAACCGAGACTCGCAGTCTGGACCGTACGACAGTGTGCTCCGACACGTCAGGAGCAGTAAGCCACTTGGCAAAGAACTTGAAGATGGATTCCGGTATTGGCTGCAAGAATTCAGAAGTGGGAATAGTTCTCTCACAATGCCAAGAGTGCTAGCCGAGTATGTGAGAACTGTTTTGAAAGAGCCCAAGGGACAGGCCTTGGACTTAGAGAACGAACTGAGAAGGTGCTTCGGGGTGGAAGACCTTCACGACCTGTGTCGTAACCAAGCGGATGGAGAAGCATCTACATTGACACTGAGCGTCCCACAAACACGAGAAGCGTTCTCGTTTAGTTATGCTTTTTCATTTGGCCTCGGTGACAGCAGGCTACAGTGTCTTGTTGATGAACCGCGACCGGCACTCCGGGTGACCAAGGAGCACTTGTGGCCTTTGTTAGAGCTATCCAACTTCAAAGGAACTAGTGCATTAAGATTCGCGTTTGGCCTTTTGATCAACCACATCCAAGCAGAAATGTCCAAATCTATACCGAAAGCATACTACCTTCCAGCGGATCGTACCGGTGTTATGCACAGCCACACAGTGGTTGTAAGTACGCTTATTCAAAATGCAACTGCTGGAGGTCTGCGCAAGTTTCCAGAACTTCCGATTCTCTCCGGGGTCCTTGCAGACTTCCTTGAGAGCCTCATCACAATCGGGGGATCGGATCGATCGCCACGTCGTAGAAACGATATCCTAGACTTAGACAAACACATCGAAACAGATATCATGAGGGGTGATGTCCAACTGGACAAGTCGGCAACACAGTACCCCGCGTTCGGGTATCGACCGAATGGCTGGTCAACAGACTTACCGCTCGTGAGAGCGTCGTCCATGGTATCAGAACTTGCGCCGCTAGTCTTGTATGCACGGTATCTCTTGGAACCCAATGACTTGGTGATCATCGAGGAGCCGGAGGCGCACCTACATCCAGCAATGCAGGCCGAAGTGACACGGGCGTTGGCACGATCAGTGCGGCGAGGCTTACGGGTGGTGATAACAACGCACAGCGAATGGGTACTTGAAGTGCTGGGGAATCTTGTGCAGCTATCTGCGCTACCACAAGAGGACCGCAGTGGATTGCCGGGAGAGGACTGTGCTCTGAGTCCCGACCAAGTCGGTATCTGGCTCTTCGACCAAAGAGGAGAGCAAGGAGGCGTCACCTTAAAGGAAGTGGAGCTGGACGCCGAGTCTGGCCTCTATGCTACCGACTTCGATGACGTGAGTCAGGCATTGTATAACGACAGCGCGAGGATCTTTAATCGACGCCAAGAATTCCAAGGCAAGTGAATCCGATTCTCAAGTCTCTTGCGGCCCGAGTTCCTGCGGACTGCTTCTCGACCCATTGCGTGAAGGAGAATTGCAAGATTGTAATGAGCAGCTGTCTGACAGCATCGGGAAGGCTTGTCGATCTCGACTGCCCTTCGTTACAACAGATGCTGGGTGTGAGTAAACGCTGTGACTTCATCTATTTCGGCAACGCTGATGGCAAGGTCTTGGTCGTCATGATCGAACTCAAGAGCGGTAAGTGCAAGCCTCAGGAGGTCTGCGAGCAGTTGCAAGGTGGGGCGAGAGCGGCCCAAGCTTGGCTCCAGCCTAACCGACCGTACCAGTTTACAGGAGGGATCTCGATAGACTGCGGAGATGTCGGATCAGGCTGTTCGGCAAGAAGAGGCAGGTCACGGTGATGCGCTGCGGTCAGGCTTTGGACCGAGTCTTATGAGCGTCGCAAGGTGTGGACAGCCCATTGCGGCTTCAATCGGACGACACTTCGGCCACTAGCCTTCGAGCAAGCCGCGCCGTGCGCTGAAGCAACAGATGCTGAGAATCGCCTTGCCGTCTATGCCGCGTCGCCCTTCGACAATGTCCTCTAGCTGACCACGCTGTACGCGTTCTACGGCCCGAATGGATCCGTTACGCAATGGCGGCCGTCGCGAAGGCATGCGCAATTGGGGCGATACACGGCGATCGTGCGAGACAATCGGAATCAAGCGCCATCGCCGCCCTCTCGTCGGTGGGTGCGGGGAAAACGGTCTCCCATTGCGATGCTGACCGGGGCGTGCCTGACGAACCGTTGGCCTGCAAGCCTGCGCAGTGTAACGCTCGGCCGTGTGCCCACCTGCGCACGGCGATAGTGTTCGGTGTGCCGCTGAAAGGTGGAGTGTGCCGTCAAGTGCTGCTCGGTAGGCACGCTCACAAGGCCCTAGGGAACATTGCGGGCAGGGGCGGGCGGCAGAGACCACACCCGGAACGTAACCATCGGATACGTCATCACCGGCTCGATCAACTCGCTGGATGGAGACGGGCCCCGTCCTGCGCCCTTCGGTGACCGGCCAGCACGTGGAGGGCGTGCAGCCACAGGTCCCGTCGCTACCTCTTAGGATGGATTCGCTGAAGGACACCGGCCGCCTGGCCACTGCGGTCAGCGCCAAGCTCAGCCTCCGCAGGATAGGCAGCGAACCCCGCCTGGCACAGGATCAACGCCCGGACTGAGCGATAATGGCGCGGCCACGGAGGCCAAGGTGCGACGTCGTTTGGCCATTGGCATCCAGACTCTCCGCAAGCTGAGCGAGGTCGGCTCGTACAACTCCGACATCCCGGGCTTCGCCGTGCAGGTTGCCGGTTAGGGAACCCACTTCCCCCTCTCACACCCGCGTCGGACTAGCAGAGGCCGCTTTCCCGGCACACTGATGGAGCTGATTGATGGCAACAGCGAACTACTCCACCGGCTGGAGGCCGACCGATGCTGGGACTGGTCCCAACGGGCCCGGTGGTGCGGCTTCAGGGTGGATCTCCAGACGTGAGTGGGTACGAGTGGAACGACTCGACTATGGGCGGCTACAGCATGCGCGAATCGGCACACATCAAGTCTTTCGTACACAATCAGCACGCTCTGTGCCACCTGTGACTAAGTGCTACCGGCCGGACTCGACTGCTCATCTCCTGCAGCAACACTGGGCCCGAGGCTCGAACTCGACACGGCGAAGCGTGCGGCGACGATTAGCGCCCGGGAGCTTGACATGGCCATCGTGGCAGACGTGTACGCCGATGCGACGCTAGCCGTCGAGGACGATCGGCAGGACTAGGGCGAGGCTCGCTACAGCACCAGCGGCCTCCTGGGGAAAGTGACGGCTGTACTCGTCTGGACTCTCCGCCATGACGCACACAGCAGGATCCGCAAGTTGCTTGAGCGGCCGTGGTCGATCGAGGGCAATCAGTTCCAAGAGCTGTCGATAATGCTCGTACAGCAATCTCGCAATGCTATCGATCGAGGTGAACCAAGTGTTGGGCTCAACCTTCGCGGGCGTGAGTTCGCGACGGGCGATGGCCATGGTGCTAGCCTTCATGTTGCCGTAGCTGCCGATGCCGATCTTCGTGCCTTCAGGAGATCGATCCTCTCCCTCGAAGCGCTTGGTCCACTTCCCTCTAGGAATCCGCAACCAGCGTGGCCGAATCCTAGTATTCCGTAGGTCCTAGTCCAGCAGAGCCGATGCCCGATAGTGGTGCTGCGCCCGTTGGCCCCTGGCAGCAACCGCCGCATCGATGGGCGGAAACAGCCGCTGCTGGTCCACCAGCATTGTGGAGACTCCATCTCGACCCTGCCCGATGGTCCGAGACCAGGCTGGCCTCGGGCTAACAGCGTGTGGTGCACCACCTCGTACGCGGTCTCCGGGTACGCTGGAGGCGCAACTGCTCGAGCAGGCGCAGGAAACCCTCGTCCACGGTGTGAAATGCCAGAATCGCCAGGCACTAGTCTCAAATCGGCTCGCTACTCCCCACAGACTCTAATGACAGGACGCACCTTTTATGTTGGAAAGCATGACCACTGGCGATGGGGGCGATTCTCGATTCGCCTCAGCAAGCGGGCGCTGTAGCGACAACAAGCATGTGCATGATCTGACACACCATCAATTACAATGACTCCATGCGCTTGTCCGGGCTGAATGTCGGGGCGCGACCGCCCGGCACCGCCGTCGACGAGCACCTGTCCGAGCCTGAGATTGAGGGCCAACTCAGTGCCCAGGCGCCGGAGCTGCCAGTTACGCTCGGGCCCATGACGACGGCCAGCTACGCCCTCTACGTCGCGGAGCAGGTAGCCGTCCTAAGGGACAGTGGAGATGCGTACGGCGCATGGGTCACCGAGGTTGACACGCGCCTAGACAGCACTGTCCTGGATTGGCAGGTCAACGCCACAGACCGGGGAGTCCGGTTGCAGCACGGCCAAGCCGCAACGGCCCGCATCTTCAACCACCAGAGTGACCGGACCATCATCCAGTCGCTGTCCGCTAACGTAGGGGGGGAGCTGGGTTCGCTGGGCAACCCGGAGTTAACAGTCAATATCGTTTCGGACGCGGTTCTGAACTTCGCTGTGTTCCGCGAGGGAGACCCTGGTGGGTTCTTTCGAGCGGATCTCCCACCGAGTCGGGACGGATTACAACCTGAACCGTGTGGGACAGCCAGAGTGGTTCGATCCCAAACCGGATGCCGCTCCGCTGGGGCCGAGCGACCGACCGGTCGGCGCAAGCCGGTTCGGCGTCCGCCTGGACGAGTGGACGAGGCGGCCCCTCACTGTGAGCCGCGCCACGTTCTAGGGGCCGACCGGCAACCCAGACACCGCCACATGGCGCGTCTCCGAGACGGTAGAGAGCTGAACGGAGTGAACCCACGCTGCTCCTACGGGCATCACGCGCGGGCCGGTCTAATCGAACTCAATCTTCCTCTTACTCTTGGCAATGCCGTCGGAGGTCGGCCGGCCGCGGCTGGAGGCGGGGGGCGTGGCGCACATCTTCGACCCGATGCAAAGATGACAGCGCTTATCGTTAGATTGATTGGCAACCAGTTCATGTTCCGATCCCCGATCAAGGATAACGGCTTGCCGTTCGGAACGCGGTCATGACGCTCATTGGCAGGGCCTCTCTATACTCTCTCGACAGCGTCCGGCTGATATGGAGACTATACAAATGGAACAAGGCAAGCTGATATCCGAAATCCAGAAGTACATCGACAGCAATGGCGGTATGGCATCAGGGTACGGGTGGTACATTGGCGTCACAGCCGATCCGAAGCGCCGACTGTTTCATGAACATAACGTTAGCGAGAGAAACGGTCCTTGGATATACGGAGGGGTTTCGTCTGACCGCGTTGCACGGGACATCGAGAATCACTTTCTGCAAAAGGGATGCAGCGGTGGTCAGGGCGGAGGGGGTCCCGACGCGAAATACGTCTACGCTTATCGCATCAACCTGCATACGAGGGAATGAAGGCCAATGGAATCCCCGTCCGGCATCAAGCACAACCTCCAGCCGCGCGAAGAGAATTTGTATCCAGTTTCCGAAGGGGAACTCGACTCGCTAGCATCGTTTAGCTTCACCGCGTCTCTTGTAGCCGGTCTTGGGATGGTGCTTGTTGGCGTCGCTATTCCAGCGGCTCTGGATCTCAGGAGCCCATGGACGCTTGACAAGTGTGTCAAAGTAATTGGTTGCTCTGCTCTAGCACTCGGCTTATTCGTTTGGAGCTATCGGGAGGTGACGCAAGGCAAGAGTCTGCTTCGGCGGATCAAACGTAAACCAAAGCCGGAGCGTAACGGCAACGGCAACTTGTGAATACCGCGCTGCGGTTGACAGGCCTAATAACATTTGGAAGCGACAGTAGCGACTGAACAAGTTAGAGTACGTTGAATATGAGGGAGCATAATCGCCGCCGTAGGTCGGGATTCTTGTGGCCAGCCCCCTTCTACCGGGCACCTACTCCTATCCATAGGCAACGAGACCCGGCTTCCTGACCGAAAAGCAGTTGGGATCGTGGTCGACGCCGACTTCAATCCTCGGGACCGGTGGAGGGATGTGGCCGATGAACTGCAGAACATCGGAATCGCCGTCCCGAACGGCCCGGTTCTGGGCGGAGCCTGTATCCCGGAGAGCACAAGTCTTCCCCGGGTTGGAATCTGGCTGATGCCGGATAACGAGTCTCAGGGAGAGCTTGAGGACTTCATCAGGCCAATGCTCCCAGATGGCGATCCCGTGTGGCCATCGTCGAATGCGTATATCGACGGTATCTCAGAGGAGCACCGGAAGTTCGGGAAGAAAACGTTGCGTGCAAAGATCCATGCATGGCTAGCGACACGAAAGCTGCCCGGTCGCATGGGGGCGGCCATCATGCAAGGCGATCTGGAGGCGGACGGAGAGTTGGCAGCCAGATTCTGTGAGTGGTTGCGCCAAGTCTTCGGTTGATTGGAGCGAATCCACTACCGACCCGCCGTGAGCGATCGACTCGCTGATCGAATCGATGGCCGGCTCTGGTGGTGCCACGACTCATCATGCTCGCTCCCTTCGAATCTTCGCCATCAACTCGAACGGGTCGGCCGGCTGCTCAGTCGAGCCGAATTCGCGATACAGCGTCAAGACATTGACGGCGATCCGTTCCGCGTCGCCCCACGAATCGAAATCGGCGAGCGAGATGTCCATAGCCGCGTCATAGACGCTTAGCCCGGCGTCGAAGCGGACCTTGGCCTCGTCCCTCACATAAACCAGATAGTCGCGCACGGCCCGGACGCCACGCTTGTCGGTGAGCGGACCGTGGCCGGGGACCACAATCTCAAGGGGTAGCTCCAGCATGTGGTCGCAGGCCGCGACCCAGTTCGCAATGGGACCCGCCCACAAGATCGGATGGCTCTCGATGAACAGGACATCGCCGCTGAAGACGAGCCGGTCGTCCGGCAGGTAGACCAAGATATCGCCGGTGGTGTGGCAAGGGCCGAACTGCTTGAGGACGATGGGCTTGTCGCCTACTCGCGTCAGGAATTCGCCCTCGAAGGTGATCGTCGGAAGGGTCTGTCTTATCCCTTCAAAGTCAAAGGCGCTGAACGCGTCGATGAGGAATTGGCCCGTCTCGCCCATACTCGGTGCCTGACGCATGAGTGCGACCAGCCGATCTGGAGTCTGGGCGGCCATTTCTTCGGCCGCGGCCCTAGAGGCGATGATCTCGGCCTCGGCCACCAGTTCGTTGCCGTTGCAGTGGTCGGGGTTGGCGTGGGTGTTCACCAGTGTGGCGAACCTGCGCGTTGCAGCAGGTTCTGCATCGCGCATGCCCGCAAGCATCGTGCGCGTCAGATTTAGGTCGAACAGGGTGTCCACCAGCAGGCTCCGGTCGCCGTCCACGACGAGCCCCGCATTGCTCCAACCCCAGCCCCCGTCGGGTTGGAGCCACGCGTAGCATCGGTCTCCGACTTCGTGGAGCCCGCGAGTAAAGGGTCGAATGCCAAGTGTCATGCCAAATCGCCTGCCCTATTCGATTCCAAGGGGATGCCGGGTTGATCCTCGGCGTTTTCAAGATTCGAGGTTCTCTGCGCCGTGATTCGGATCGGCTCCATCCCTCCGGAGGTTTCTTGCCGACTCTCCCGCGTTGGCGCCGGTCCCCCTACACGCGAGGACCGCCGACCGCACGTACGAACGCAGGCAAGAGCGTTCTCGGTCGAGTGGCCATACGCTCCGTCCTTGGCTGAGTATCCCCTATTGCAAAGCGAGCAGGCGGACGGAGCGGTGGGATTTCGGCACGGGACGCAAGCGACAGTCCGAACACCAAGTACTAATCCGTGGAAGATCGTCTGCACTGCAAGTTGTCATGAGACTTCTGGTGAACAGTCGTAGATGACCTCCAACTCCCACCAAGCCTTGGTCTACAGCGGCAGCCGCACCTGTCGGACGCAAGCATCTTGCCACCCAGGAAGGCGGCCCGTGCCGAAATCGAGGATTGCCAGATCGCCGGGAATGAGTGCGGCCATGCGGGGAGCACCGCGCAAGCCTCGGCTCTGCGATAACCGACGCCGCATTTTCGGTGATTCGGGCGGCAGGACACGCCGGATCTGCGCAAATCTCGATTCCCTCTTCTTAGACAACGGCTGTAGGATGGATGGCGGTGGGATGGACAGCCTACTCGACGGTTCTGGAGTGGTTGTGAGGTCCGCAGCCCGAACTTCCGCTCAACCAAGCGAGGTTCCCTCGCGTCCGGAGCCGTGCCCCATCTCCCCAGATCGGCTTCGCGCTTGCGGGCGCTCCCTGCCACCGCTTTTTCTCGCGCTTCTGTGGGTGGGCATCGCGCCGGCCAGCGCGCAGGGCCCGGCCGAATTCTTCGAGACGCGTGTACGGCCTCTTCTCGCGGAAAAGTGCTTCGCGTGCCACACCCAGACCAAGATGGGCGGGCTGGAGATGGTCTCGCGGGAATCGCTCTTGCGGGGTGGGCAGTCCGGCCCGGCGGTTGAACCGCGGGCACCGGAGCGGAGCTTGTTGATCAGGGCCGTCCGGTACACCGATGAGCGGCTGAGAATGCCGCCGACCGAACGGCTGACGGCGGAAGAGGTAGCGGTCCTGACGAAGTGGGTCGAAGCCGGAGCCACGTGGCCTGCTGCGGGCCCTGCCGCTGCTGGCACCGACGGCAAGCTTGTGATCACGGACGAACACCGGAGTTTTTGGGCATTCCGGCCCATCCAGCGCACCGAACCTCCGCCTGGGAGCGGAACTCCCATCGACAGGTTCATCGACGCGAGACTAGAGAAAGCCGGCGTGCACCCGGCGCCGCCGGCGGGAAGGCGCACGCTGGTCCGCCGGGTGCACTACAGCCTGACGGGTCTTCCGCCGACCCCGGAGCAGGTCGACATCTTTCTGGCGGACGAAGCTCCGGAGGCGTTCGAGCGTCTCGTCGACAGGCTCCTCGCCTCGCCGCACTACGGGGAACGCTGGGGCAGGCACTGGCTCGATGTCGCGCGGTACTCGGACGATCGGCTCAACTCGACCCAGGACCAGCCCTACGAGAATGCATGGCGCTACCGGGACTGGGTGATCCGGGCGTTCAACGACGACCTGCCCTACGACCTGTTCGTCAAGGCCCAGTTGGCGGCCGACCAGCTGCCAGAGGCTGAGACCGGGCGCTGGGACCGCGAGCAGCTGATTGCGGGATTGGGGATGTTCGGCCTAAGCCCCAAGTTCCAAGACGACAGGATCGACGTCACGGGTAGGGGCTTCCTTGGGCTGACGATCGCATGCGCACAGTGCCACGATCACAAGTTCGACCCGATCCCGACGGAGGACTACTACGCCCTGCTGGGGGTATTCAACAGCAGCGAACAGGCCGAGCACGCGCTGGCGGCCGACACGGTTGTAGAGACCTACAACAGGCGCAAGTCCCGACTTGACAAGGAGCAGGGCCGGCTGGAGAAGTTCCTGGAGACCCAGTCCAAGCAGCTGGTCGATGCGCTTGCAGCCCGGACCTTCGACTACGTTCTTGCGGCTTCGGGCGCTGTCGGCCCGGAGGGCGGGGACCTTGCGGCACTCGCGGCCCGCCGAGGATTGGACCAAGAAACGCTGGAGCGCTGGACTGAGTATCTGGACGGATGGCCGAAGCAGCACTCGCACCTGGACGAATGGAAGGCACTGTTGGAGAACGGCGGTCCTGCCGACGCCGTCGAACGCTTCGCCGAGCGCCTGCAGGACAAGGTCCTGCACCTCATCGCCGAGAAGCGGCGCATCGAACGGGAGAACGACATACGCCTGCGGGGCGATCATTCCGCCTCGAACATCCGCCGGACGGCCCTGCTCGCGCTCCCGAGAGACGACTTTTACCTGTGGAACGATGTGGCGTCGGGAAACTCGAGGGAACTGCCAAAGCCCGCCAAGACGGGAGTCCTGTATTACCGGGACGAGGGGCTTGAGCGGTTTCTGGACGGGGTCTGGCGGGACCACATATCGCGCAGCCGCGAGCGTCTGGCGGCGCTCAAGAAGGCGGTCCCGCCGAAGTATCCGTTCCTGCACGCGCTGGCCGACAAGGCGGACGCCTCGAACGAGCATGTCCACATCCGGGGCAGCGCGGACAACCTCGGCGACGAGGTGCCACGGGGGTTCCTCGAGATACTCAGCGAGGGGAAGGCCCGGGCGTTCGCGTCGGCCGGTAGTGGGAGGCTGGACCTTGCTAGGGCCGTCGCTTCACCGGAGAATCCGCTGACGGCAAGAGTCATCGCCAACCGCGTCTGGATGCACCACTTTGGCCGGGGAATCGTCGGCACGCCCAGTAACTTCGGAGCGATGGGCGAACGCCCCACCCACCCGCAGCTGCTGGACTATCTGGCCGGGAGGCTAATCGAGAGCGGGTGGTCCCTGAAGGCCCTGCAGCGTGAGATCCTTCTCACTCGCGCCTACAGGCGGGCGGTCGCCGACATCCCCGCCAGCGAGGAAGCCGACCCGGAGAACCGGCTCCTCTGGCGGGCAAACCGGCGCCGCCTGGACGCGGAGAGCTTGGTGGACTCCATCTTGGTGGTGGCGGGAAGCCTAGAGAACTCCGCCGGGGGCCCTCCGCAGGCCTGGGACGAGGTCGGGACGCGGACGCGGACGGTGTACGGATTCGTGAGCCGACGCCGCCTGGACGTCCGGCTGGGGCTGTTCGATTTCCCGAATCCCAATCGCACCAGTCCGCAGCGCTTCGGGACGAACACGCCATTGCAGGGGCTGTTCTTCCTGAACAGCGAACTGCTTGCAAGTCAGGCGGAGGCGCTCGCGGGGCGCATTCTGCGGGAAGCCGGGGTGGAGACGGACGAACGCATTCGCTTCGGCTACCGACTCCTGTTCGCGAGGGCGCCAACCGAGCGGGAGGCGGCGCTCACCAAGAGCTTTCTGGAGAGTTCGGACGATCCGTGGCCGCGCTTGGCACAGGTCTGGTTGAGTTCCAATGAGTTTCGCTATGTCAACTAGGATCACGCGGCGGCAACTGCTGCGATCAACCGGCGCAGGGCTGGGGATGGTCGGGCTCTCGACCACGCTCGCGGGCGCGTCTGACCCGTCACCGCTGGCTCCGAAGGCCCCGCATTTCGAGCCGAAGGCGAAGCACGTCATCCACCTGTTCCTCAACGGCGCGCCCTCGCACGTTGACAGCTTCGATCACAAGCCGGAGCTGGCCAAGTTCGACGGCCGGCCCTATCCGGGGGGCAACTTGCGCACAGAGCGCAAGACGGGCGCGCTGATGAAGTCGCCCTTCGAGTTTGCGCCGCAGGGCCAGAGCGGGATCCCCATCAGCGAGATCTTTCCCCGCCTCGGATCGGTCATCGACAAGTGCCTCGTGATCAACTCGATGCACACCGACGTTCCCTTCCACGAGCCCTCGCTGTTCATGTTCAACTGCGGGCAGAGGATCGCGGGCCACCCTTCGTACGGCTCTTGGCTGACGTACGGGTTGGGCACGGAGAACCAGAACCTTCCGGGGTTCGTGGTGCTTTGCCCCGGCTATCCGGTCGTGGGGCCCCAGCTGTGGACTTCGGCGTACTTGCCTGGCGCGTACCAGGGAGCGTACGTCCGCAACGCAGACATCGACCCGGCCAAGCTCGTCCCCTTCCTGCGGAATTCCCACCAATCAGTGCAGGCCCAGCGGGAGCAGCTCGACCTGCTGGGCGAGCTCAACGCCCTCCATCTGGAGCGGGAGGGTTCGGCACCCCAGCTTGAGGCGGCGATCCATGCGATGGAGGTCGCCTTCCGCATGCAGACCGAAGCGAGCGAAGCGTTCGACGTGCGGCTGGAGCCCGAGAAGACGCGCGCCCGGTACGGGGAGGGCGACTTTGCCCAGGGGTGCCTGATTGCCCGCCGACTTGTCGAGCGTGGCGTGCGCGTCGTGCAGGTCTATTACGGGAACATGCAGCCGTGGGACACGCACGACGACATCCAGCGCATGCGGAAGCTGGCGGCGAGGTCGGACGGGGCGATGGCGGCGTTGATCGAGGATCTGGACGCTAGCGGGCTGTTGGAGGAGACCATCGTGCTGATCGGTGGCGAGTTCGGCAGGACGCCCACGGTAGAGATCGCGGGGGTCACGAAGCTCCACGCGGGCCGCGACCACAACAACCACGGATTCAGCATGATCGTGACGGGCGGTGGGTTTCGCCAAGGCGTGCGATTCGGGTCGACGGACGAATTCGGCTTCAGGGCGGTCGAGGACAGGGTTCACGTCCGGGACCTTCACGCAACCATGCTGCACCAGCTGGGCCTAGACCACGAGCGGCTCACCTACCGCCACAGCGGGCGCGATTTCCGGCTGACTGACGTGGAGGGAGAAGTCAAGACCGGCCTGATTGGGTGAGGCGCCGCACGGTGGCAACCGGGCGGGATCGGCCACGATGAATTCAGAGCCCGGTAGGTGCGGAAGATGCCCGGGGACCAAGCCAAGCGCCGCCTGCCGATCGGCGTGCAATCGTTCCGGAAACTCCGGGAGGACAATTGCCACTACGTGGACAAGACCGGTTTCGTCCTGCAGCTCGTCAGAGAGGGGGCGCACTATTTTCTGTCTCGGCCGCGCCGCTTCGGCAAGAGCCTGCTGGTCAACACGCTGAAGGAACTATTCGAAGGGAGCCGGGAGCTATTCGAGGGGCTGGAGGCGGAGCGTGGCTGGGACTGGTCCGTACGCCATCCGGTTGTGCGGCTCTCCTTTGGCGGGGTTCAGGCGAAGCTGGCCGGGGACTTGGAGGCCGACCTCGGCGAGCAGCTTCGGGTTGTCGAGGGCAAGCACGGGTTGACGCAGGCCGACGGCACCGTTCGCGGACGGTTCCGCAACCTGATCCGAAGCCTGCATTCTCGGAGCGGCCAGCGCGTCGTAGTGCTGGTGGACGAATACGACAAGCCCATCCTGGACGCGATGGACGAACCGATAATTGCGCGAGCCAACCGGGACTATCTGCGCGGTTTTTACTCCGTGATCAAGGACTGCGACGAGCACGTGCGCTTCTGCTTGCTGACCGGCGTGAGCAAGTTCTCGAGAGTGAGCCTCTTCTCAGGGCTGAACAATCTTCGGGACATCACCCTCAGCCCGAAGTACTCGTCGATCTGTGGCTACGCGGAGAGCGATCTGGACTCTGTGTTTGCCCAAGAACTCGAAGGCCTCGACAGAGACCAGATCCGAGACTGGTACAACGGCTACAGTTGGGGTGGCGCGGAGAAAGTCTACAACCCCTTCGATGTGCTGTTGCTACTCGCGGATCGCGAGTTCAAGCCTTGGTGGTACGAGACCGGCACGCCGACGTTCCTGATCGACCGTCTCGCTGAGGAGGCTGTGCCATGGCAAATGCTGGATGGGCTGAGCGCCTCAGGGCACGCCCAGAAATAAGTTGCCCTGTTTCGGAGGCTGATGGGCTCTGGGAGTGCCCAATCTGGCGTTGTGGAGAAGGGTGGCGGGCCAATCGGCGTGCAGAGATGTAGGGCGGGTGAGTCGAGGGGTCAGCCCCGCAA
>JAJDWM010000426.1 GCA_022825595.1 Bryobacterales bacterium
CCGCAGTCTGGGCTACCAATACTCCTTCTCCGACGAGATCGGATATGTGGAGGACGACCATCTTCCGTTCCTCGAGGCAGGGATTCCCTCGTTGAATCTGATCGACTTCCACTACGGTCCCGGAAACTCCTACTGGCACACGACAGAGGACTCCATCGACCGGCTCTCCGCGGCCAGCTTCGGAATCGTCCTGCACGTTCTCGAAGAGGTGCTCCGCCGGGCCAACGCCCTGTGAACCCGCAGAACGGGCGAAGTGGACTCTCGGCTGCAACTAGGGAACATGGGGGAACGGCTCGGCGGACCTGCCGCACATTAATTCAGGAATCCTCGGGCCGGCGCTCCAAGCGTCGCGGCCCAGTTCTCCGGACGGGCAGGGAAGGGCGTTGGGCCGAAACGGGTCCGCGCACGTGACAGAGACCGTGCCTTGTCCGCCAATTCGCCGGGGGTAGGCGATAGAATGGCATTTGGGCGAAATGGCCTGTCGGTCCCGAATAATCCTTGTCGCCTTCGTGTCGGTCGCGGTGTTGTCGGCCGCGCCCGGCGGAACGGACCCCGTGCCAGCGCAGGCTGCGCCGACCGATCAGGATCCCGAGTCCGGCTTGCCGCTCCCTGTAGGGGATGAGCAGGGCACTCCTGACACTTTGGGGGATTCCGGCGAGAGGACGCGGCTCAACTTGCTCGGGGAGGTGGACTCCGAAGGTGGCGAAGGCCGTCGGAACGAGAATGTGCGGCTCACGCTTATCGACAACAACGTACTGAAGGAACTGCTGCGCAGGATGGGTGCGACTGCCACGATCATCGACGCGTTCAAGCCCGAGCAGTCCTTCTTCGGCCTAGAGTATGGGGGTTCGCCGCAGCCGGGTCTGCACGTGCCGCCCCAACCAGGGGCAGGGGTCCATGGCCAGCTGTACTGGGGGCACCAGAACAGCGCCTTGGCGGCACGATCGTTCTTTCAGGTAGGCGACGTCCTGCCAGCTCGCACGAATGACTACGGAGTGCGGCTCGGCCTGCCTGTTTCCCGCCGCTCCACGCTATCGCTGCAACTTAGCCAACGCCGGCTCCTCGGACAGGTCAATGGGAATGTGCTGGTTCCCGCTGCCGACGAGCGCGATCCGACTGCCCTTGATCCTGCCAAGCGAGCAGTGGCCGAACGAGTGCTGGGGGCCTACCCGCGCGAACTCCCGAACCGTACCGACATCAACGCCCGGGCTTTGAACACCAACGCTCCCCAGAAAATTCACAATGACCGTGCCAGCGCAGTGCTGGACAATTCCTTAGGAAACGGGCGGTTGACGGCAAAATATAATGTAACACTTCAACATGTCGAGGCCTTCCAGCTGGTGGGCGGCCAGAACCCCGACACCACCACCAAGAATCACGGTGCGGCGCTGACTTGGAGCCGGTCCTGGGGCTCCGGGTCCACGCTGGACGTTTCTACCGCGTTCGATCGCACGGGATCGCTGCTGGTGCCGGAGGAAACCTCACTGGGGCCGTTCTACCTCTTCAGCCGCATCTTGCAGTCGATAGGCCCCAGTAGCAGCATGCCCATCGATCGGGCGCAGAATGTCTTCCGGCACGGTGCCCGATTCGCGCGCATCTTAGGGCGTCACAACGTCACGGTCGGAGGAGAGGTATCCCGCAAGCAGGTCAACGGATTCGAGAGCGCCGATCACCGAGGCACATTCAGCTTTCGCGCGGACTTTGGCCGCAATGCAGTTGAGAATCTGTTGGAGGGGACTCCCAGCTCGTTCCGATTCGCGGTCGGGAACGCCCACCGAGGGTTCCGCAACTGGCAGTCAGTCCTCTATGCCCACGACACATGGCAAGTGCGCCCGGACCTGACCGTCGATCTGGGGCTGCGGTTCGAACCCGTTGGCAGGCCATACGAGGTTGATCGGCTGACTGCGATCGGGTACGACGCGGACAGGAACAATCTGGCACCGTCGGTAGGTCTGGCCTATCGCGCACCTGGGGCCTTTGGCGTCATACGGGCCGCCTACGGAATCCACTACGGCCAGATCTTCAACGCGACCTTCATGCAGGCACGCTTCAACACTCCGGGCGTGCTGCAGGTCGTCGTCAACGCTCCGGATCTCTTGGACCCGCTCAGGGACTTCACCGAGTCCGACCTGGACCCCACTGCTCGCAGCTTGCACTACCGGCTCGACGATGAACTCTCAACCCCGTACTCGCACCAGTACAATTTCTCATGGGCTCTGCAGCCGCGCCGCGATTGGACGGTCGAGTTGGGCTATGTCGGCAGCCGCTCGCACCGCCTGCTGAACCAGCGGTACACAAACCGGGCCCAGCCCGTGGCGGGAATCCCTCAGACCACCCGCACGATCAATCTGCGCCGCCCGGACGAGCGCTACTTTGACGTCCTGCACACGGTGAACGGCTCCATCGGCTACTTTGACGCCGCAAAGGTCACTTTGCGCGTTCCGGAGTGGGCGGGGCTCTCGCTCGAGACCTCCTATTGGTGGAGCAAGGCCATCGATCTGGCCTCCGACTACACGAACACGGCGACGGGCAGGGACGGGCGGCGGGCGCGAAGTCCCAGCGAGTTCGACGTGTGGGGGCTAATGAAGGGTCCGAGCCAGTTCGACCAGCCGCACTCGTACCTCGCAAGGCTGAGCTACAGCGTCCGGATGGGAAGTCGCTGGCCTAGGCATCTGCGCATGCTGCTGGGTGGTTGGCAGAGCAGCTCGGTTATTCTCTGGAAGGCGGGCACGCCATTCAGCGTGCGCTCGGGCTCCGACTCGCCCGGAGTGGGGAACGTGGACGGCGCTGGCAGCGACCGGCCAAACTTGGTAGACACGTCCATTCTCGGCCGCACAATAAACCATCCCGACACATCGCGCGAGGCCCTGCCGCGAAGTGCGTTTGCCTTCATCGGGCCAACGGACCCAGCCGGCAACTTGGGCCGCAATACACTCCGCAAGGACAGTGTCTGGAACATAAACATGGCCCTGTCCAAGCGCATGGCCATCTCCGGCGACCGTTCGGTCCTGGTGCGCGCAGAGTCGCTGAACTTCCTGAACCATCCGCAGTTCGAGGAGCCCGACATCAATCTCGCCTCGCGCACCTTCGGGGCGATAACCAACACGCTCAACGACGGCAGGGCGTTCCGATTCACGCTCCAGCTCGAATTCTGACCCAGCGGGCCTCCGTTCGCCTTAGTTGACGCCGTCGTTGCGCTGGTGTGGGAGGGCTCAGAAGCCGGAGACCAGCACAGAAAAGACTCCGTGCCAAGACTCGCCCGGGGCAATTACTGGAAGGTGCGCGAACTTACCTTTGTGCGCCAGATTGAAGGCGTTTGTGATGCCGGACATCGGCTCGAAGCAGATGAATTCGCGGCCATGGCCCTGAGGGGCATACACGACAGCCGCCGGATAGCCTGTGCCGTAGACGACCTCCAAGCGCTCCCGGCGCCCCGCAACGCTGAAGCGGGCGGTCCCTGTCGATCCGGACCGCAGGTCGCCAAAGACGTGGTCCAGCGCTTCGCCGCTCAACCGCAGCGCCGACGGATTCGCGAAAACCTCGCCGATCGGAGTGCGCTCTCCGGTCGGGATGAAGCGCGCGTCGAGGTCCCAGACCGAATTCGCGGCCAAGCACACCCGCCATCTGTCCCGCGCACTGTCGTGCAGCCGAAAGTATGGATGGAAGCCAACCGACACGGGCATTGGCGAGCGGCCGGTGTTGCGGATCGCGGTGCGCACCTCCAGCTGTCGTGCGCCAAGGCGGAAGCTGAGATCGATGCGGTGCTCGAATGGGAACTGCGCCATGAGATTCCCGTGCGCGCCGAACTCGAGACGCGTCTGGGCAATGGCCGCGCTGTCGGTGGCCTCCAACCGTTCAACGCTCCAGTGCGGGCATCGCCAGAGAAGGCCGTGAATCGGCTGCCCCAAGTCGTCTGTGAGGTAATTCCCAAGGCTCCGGTCGAGCTCAAACCGGGTTCCGTTAGCGTAGAAGGAGTGCTCGTCCAAGCGGTTGGCCCAAGGGGCCAGAAAGGGCGTACCGCAGAATTCGGGCGCGGAGTCGACAGCGAACTCGCCGGGAGATGGATACGGGAACCAGATGGCATTCTTCCCGTTCACAGTGAGTTCGAAGACGTTGCATCCCAGACTGGGCAACAGCGAGGCACAGGTCTCGCCGGGCCCGCGTAGGCGAATGACGCTGAGCCCATCGATCGATGACTCTTGGGCGGAATAGGTCTGGCTTTGGACCATCCCGGCCAGAATAGCGCAGATCCCCGGTTTCACTCCCCGGGCAGTTCGCGCAGATCCGTGTCCCCTTGGCAGCACATGCACAGGCCGGGTTCGTGCGTGGTTATGTGGCAGATGACGCAGTAGTACGTCACTCGGTGCAAGACGCCATCCTTCACCGTGAAGATTCTCTCGACCAGGAACTGGCCGTCCTCTGCACGCCGACCGCGGACCTCCCAGGTTCGTTCGCGCAGCTGCGGGTCTCGCATGGTCGCTTCGAGACCCTCGTCCAGATCCAGGGACAGAGTGCCGGCCTCCGTGAGCAGCCTCAGTGGCTCACCCTCCGTCGGCGTGGCAAGCGTGCCGCGTGCCACCTCGGCAGCCGAGCCTGCAGCCGCCAGCAAGAGAATTGCGCAGGAGGCGCGTGCGGCCCTGTAGAAAAGTTCCGATAACATGGATTATGTCAACTCATGCAGTTGCAGACGCCGAGGTCGCCCGTGGGCCCGCCACCGCGCCCAGCTTATCACCGGGATCGCTTCCCCGGCATCCAGGGGCCGGCTACCAGTCGACGACCGCGCCGTCGAAGGCGTCGTAGGGCTCGGGGTTTCGCCAGTCATGGTCGATCTTGTCGGCGATGGCCTCGTCGTCGATCTCGATACCGAGGCCGGGCTTGGTGGGCAGCGGCACATAGCCGTTGTCGAACTCCAGAGGCTCCTGGAGGTAACCCTCTCCGAGCGAGCGGAACTCTTGGCACATGAAGTTCGGGATCGTCGCGTCGAGGTGAACGCAGACCGCGGTTGCGATGGGCCCCAGCGGGTTGTGCGGCGCGACCGCGGCGTAGTAGGACTCGGCCATTCCCGCGATCAGCCGGGCTTCCATGATTCCCCCGCAGTGGGACAGGTCGGGCTGGAGGATCGACGCTGCCCCTTTCTCGAGCACCTCCCGAAAGCCCCACTTCGTGAATACCCGCTCGCCAGTCGCGATCGGCAGATGGGTCCCGCGCGCAATCTCGGCCATGATGTCGTGGTTCTGGCAGTTGATGGGTTCTTCAATGAACATGGGCTGGTACGGCTCGAGAGCCTTGATCAGCAGCTTTGCCGTCTGGGGGCTGATCGCGCCGTGAAAGTCGATCCCAATATCGACTTCGTCCCCTCCGGCCTCTCGCAGAGCCCGGAAGCGCTCTGCGGCCTTCTCGATAAAGGCCTTGTTCTCGACAATCCGCGCTGGACGCTCCTTGAACGGACCGACCTTGAAAGCCGTGAAGCCCTTGGCCATGTCATCGCGGATCGTGTCCGGGGTAGCTCCCCCCTTGTACAGCCTCACTCGATCCCGCGTCGGGCCTCCAAGCAGAGAGTAGACTGGTACGCCGAGCGCTTGTCCGGTGATATCCCACATCGCCTGCTCCACTCCGCTCAGCGCGCTCGTCAGGACGGGCCCGCCCCGATAGAACGAATGGCGGTAGATCGCCTGCCAGTGGTGCTGGATCCGTCGTGGATCTTTTCCGATGAGGTACGGTTCCATCTCCCGGACTGCTTCGGCGCAGGTCTTTGCCCGCCCCTCTACGATTGGTTCCCCCAGCCCCACGAGGCCAGCGTCGGTATGCATCTTCAGGAAGAGCCACCGAGGCTTTACGAGAATCGTCTCTACCTTGGTGATCTTGAGCGATTCCCTAGGGGGGACTGGCACTGCGGACGCCGATTGGGCGAGAGCCGCTGACGCCGCGAACCCCGCGGCAGCACCTTGGAGAACGGACCGGCGCTTCAAGTCGTCTGGCATTTTGAATACATTAGACCATCGCGAGAAGATCCCGCGGGCAATAGCTCGCTCGCTTCACAAGATCGCGGGTCGTTGCCCGTCGCCGGACTGTTTCCGCGCAGCTGGCGCGAGGCCTCAGTGCGGATGGCGTGGAGGGCGAAGGTGCGGTAGCGACTGGAGTGCTAGGTGGGGCTGTGGCCATCGTCGCCGAGCCCGACTCCCACTGATCTGAGGACCTGCCAACCTGCAGGCTGATCTATTCCGATTCTCCAGTCTTGTCCCGGTGTGTGCCGATCCAAAAAGTCCCAAGAAGATCGCTCTGGGTGAGCAGAATGGCTCGGGAAGCTCAAGGTCGGCTCTCTGCCGCTGGCCTATCCGAGCTGAGGCTGCACTGCTGGATGTTCCCCGAGTGACGAACTTCGACCGACGACGCTCAGTGCGTTGGTGAGGGGTGGGCCACTCTCGGTAGAAGGAGTGCCGAGACAGCGCCGTCCAGTGCTGCTAGACACGGCTTTGATGCCTGCCGATCAATTAGAGCCCCGTTTCCGGGACGGCTTCGGCGCAGGCCTTGGCCCAGCCCTATCGGATCGGCTCACCGGGCCCGACCATGCCGTTGTCGGTGTGTAGCTGAGAGGAACAGCCAGCAGGGCTTGGCAAGGAAGTTCTGAAGCTTCGTGATCTTGAGTGTATCGGTCGGCGGAATGGTCGCTGTCTTGGAAGACTGTGCCAGCCCGGCGCCGACGGTTGCGTCTGCGGCTACCCTCTCCAAGGACGGAACGGCGCCTGATGTGTTTTAGGCACTCGGCAGCCACTCCAGCGAATCCACCGTCCATTGGCGCGACGCTGACGGAAGCTGCAGTATGTATAATGCAGGTTCCGCTCATGTCTCAGTGGCTGCGCACCGGGCACATACGCCTCGTCCCTTCGCCACCGGCGGCGCGCTGAGCGCGCCAGCCCATCCCTTCCCGACAGAGTAGAGGGTAATAACGCAATGCACCAAGCGACCATCATCGGACATCGCGGCGCAAGGGGGCACGTTGAGAACACCTTACCCAGCTTTGAACTGGCGATCGAGAGCGGCGCCGACGGAGTCGAGCTTGACGTGCGCAGGTCAGGCGACGGAAAGCTTGTGGTCGTCCACGACTCGGTGGTTGGAACGCATGGCGTTGCCTCGGCCCCCTATGATCGCTTTCGGGACTTGGGGAACGGCTACGAAGTGCCGCTCTTCGAAGACGTGCTCAAGGCCTTGGCGGGACGCGCCTTCCTCGACATTGAGCTCAAGGAGACCGGCTTCGAGGCTGAGGCGGTCGACCTGATCAAGCGCCACGCCGATGTTGGCAACTCGGTGGTGACCGGCTTTCACACCCAGATGCTGAACAAGGTCCACCAACTCCTGCCCGACATTCAGCTGGGATTCATATTCAACCGCACTCAGGACGAGGGGAAGCGGCACAACTGCCCGGTCGACTTCGTGATCCCGCAGTTCCGCCTAGCGTCGCGTGAGTTCATCGAGGACATCCACGACGAGGGGCTTCAGGTGTTTGCGTGGACCGTAAACTCCGAGGCGCAGATGCGCCGGCTGCTGGCCCTGTCGGTCGACGGGATGATCACTGACGAGCCGGGACTGCTCAAGCGCGTGTTGGGGGGGTAGCCGCCAGCGCGGCGCTGCTAGCTCCGCTCGGATGCGCGGTTACGTGCTGTCCTGCGGTGGCGGGCTCTCGACGTAAGGGCGGCCATACTCTTCGATGGCTCCCTCCTCATGCAGCGCCTCGATCCTTTTTACCGTGTACTTCATGCGGCGCAGGATGTCGCGTGTGTGCTCCCCGCGCCTTGGGGCTTCCCCGGTAACGTATCCTGGGGCTTCGGAGAGCTTAGGGAAGACCCCGACCTGTTCGTAAATCTCGCCATCCTTTCCGCGCACCGGTGTAATCATGCCTCGGCGGGTCGCGGCTGGATCCTGCACCGCGCGCGGGATCTCCCGCACCTCGCACACGCAGGCGTCTGATTCGGCGAATACCTCCATCCAGTCCTCGGCTTGCTTCTTCTGGAACGTGCGGGTCAGCTCCGCCTTGACAACTTCTTGGGCGTGGCCTTCGGCATACTGGTCAGCGATCAGGTCTGGCCGCTCGATCGCATTGCACAGATCCGCCCAGAATTTTGGCTCGAGGGCGGCCACCGAGATATACCTCCCATTGCGCACAGGGTAGATGTTGTAGCAAGCATACCTTCCAAATAGCCTCTCGTGGCCACGCTTGGGCCGGAGCTTTGTGGCGCTGTAATTCGCAACCTGCGCCGGCATCATTCCTAGCAGCGCGTCGAACATCGAGATGTCCACCAATTGCCCGATCCGCTTCTTGTGCCGGTGCTGGATCGCCAGCAGGATACCGATCACCGCTGGAAGCGCGCCGGCAGCGACGTCGGCCAGCTGGACGCCGGGTAGGAGCGGCACGCCGGAAGAGTCCGACAGCAGTTCGAGCATGCCCGACAGCGCCATGTAGTTTAGGTCGTGTCCCGCGCGGTCGGCATACGGGCCCGTCTGGCCGAACCCGGTCAGCGCGGCGTAGATCAGCCGGGGATTGATCTTCCTCAACTCCTCAAATCCCAGACCGAGCCGATCCATCACGCCCGGCCTGAATCCATCGAGGACGACATCGGTGCGCTTGACCAAAGCTACGAAGACCTCTTTGCCACCAGCCTTGCTCAGGTCGACTGCGATGCTCCGCTTTCCTCGGTTGATGGTGAAGAATGTGGCGCCCATGCCCTGAAGTTGGGGCACGTACTCGCGCATGTAGTCCCCTTCCCCGGGCTTCTCCACCTTGATCACGTCGGCGCCGAAGCTCGCGAGGATGTGACTGGCGTACGGCCCTGGAAGCAGCCGACTTAGATCCAGCACCCTGATGCCGTCCAGCGGTCGCTTGCCAGACCTGATGGGCTGCTTCTCGGCCTTGGCGAGCTTCTCTTTCGTCGTTGCCCTGCGGGTGGACTTTTTGGGCGCACGCTTGATCTTCGGTCCCGGGAGGGGTTTGCGCTTCACTGGTGGGCGCACGATCGGGGCGCCTGGCAGTGGGGCTTTCGCCAAGGGTCCCAAGACTGGCTTTGGCTTGACCTCGGGCTGGGTCTTCGCTTTTCCCTTCCCGGTGGGTTTGGCCTTTACCTTGCCTATCCGCTTGGCCTTAGCCTTCCCGCTGGGCTTGGCCTTCGCCTTGCCTCTTGGCTTCGGCGTAGCTGCCTTTCTGGCGGTGGACTTGGGTTTCGCCTTAGCCTTCGATCGCGACTTGGCCGCAGGTGGGGCCTTCTCTGTCTTCCCTACCGGCTTCTTCTTCGCTCCATCAGCGGATTGGGCGGCCAGACTTACAGCTTCAGAGGCTTCGCTTACGGTCTTCTTCGCAGACTTCGCGCTGTTCGCTTTGTCTCCCTTGGCTGCCATCGAAGCTTCAAGCTCCATCGGCGCTGGTCCCGCGATTGCTCTAGAGCCCGGACCCAACTACCGCCGAAGTTAGCTGGCCCTCACCAAACCGCCCATGATCGAGCCGGAACTGCCACCGGCCCCACTCCTACATTGGAGAAGCGCCACCTCTCCTGCCTGAAGCCATCGATTCTACCACAGCGCTCGGGAAACGTCCGCAAGGTCGAAGAGGCAGTCGATTCCGCATTCCGCGAGATTCCGCCACCATTCCCCGGACGCACTGCGAAGCCTGACTGCGTGCCCTCTGCTGAGCAGTCGCAAGGCCATCCACGCAGGTAGCCTCGCGCCGTGCGACGGTGGGAACCTCTTTCTGGCGGGCGGTGTCTACTTGTTCAAAGGCGTACTGACTTGGCTCAGGGTCTCTAGAGTGCTAGTCTGGGCGCGCACTTGTCCGGCGGGCGATCGGCCATGGATGCAAGGGAACGAAGAGATCCGGATGCCGATCTTGTCCGGGGCCTGAAGGAGCGTCGATCCAAGAGCTACGAACTGCTGTTAGAGCGATACCAAACCGCGATCTACACCTACACTTGCCGGCTGCTCGGGGAGAGTGCAGAAGCGGAGGATGTAACGCAGGACGTCTTCGTCAAGGTCTTCCGGAAGGTCGGCGGATTCCGCGGCGCGTCAACTTTCAAGACTTGGCTCTACAGGATTGCTACGAACGAAGCCTCCAATCGGCGACGGTGGTATTCCAGGCACCGCTGGCGGGAAATCAATGAGTCGGCGCTGCACGGATTTGGTCGCGACCTCGCCCGAGAGGTCCGCTCGCCGGCAGCGACACCGTTCGACCACGTTTGCGAGCTTGAGGGGCGCGAGACTGTCAGGCGGGCGCTGCTGGAGATCAACCCTCGGTTCCGGCCGGTCGTCGTACTCCGCGATCTGGAGGGTTTCACCTACGCCGAGATTGCGTCGATGCTCGGCATTCCGTTGGGAACCGTCAAGTCGAGAATCCTGCGCGGTCGTGAGGCGCTGAAGCGTCAGCTGCTCCGCCGGGCTGCCGGTCCCGCCGCCGTGCGTGCGAGGTGATGAGTGCCAATGACATGCAGGTGGGTGCGTCGCCGGCTCGACAGTTATGTGGAGGCCGCACTTGGAGCCGTCGAAACCGGGCTGCTGCGCTGGCATCTGGGTCGTTGCCGGGAGTGCCTTGAGGAGTACGAGCGCTTGGAAGCGGTTGGAGACATTCTCGTCTCGTTGCCTCAGCTGCGGCCGCCGCCGGCGCTCAGGCTGCGCATCCTGAGCGCCATCTCGAAGGACCACAACCGAACCGGGCACCGGGTCGTGCTGGCATGGGCTCGCCTGACCGTGGGGAATCTGTTGCGCCCCGTGCTCGTGCCCGTTCTGGGCGGGCTGTCGATGGCCTTGGTCATCCTCCCACTGCTCCTGTCGGTGTTCTGGGTTGAGCCGGTCGCCCATGCGGAGGATGTTCCTCTGCGCATTCTCGCGAGCCCCGTCTCGAGGGCTCCGAAGATTCGGGCGCCGTCTCCGTACCCGGTGGCGGAGGATGTCGCAGTCGTCGCGCACATTGACGCGCGTGGCGTTGTGTACGACTACCTGATTGCGAGCGGACCGCCGATTGATGCAAGAGCACTCAGCGCGCTCGCCAACACGCTTCTGACCAGTCAGTTCGAGCCGGCGGAGCACTTCGGGCAGCCTTGCAAGGGAACGACGGTCATCCTCTTCCAGCGGATCGACACTCGCATGTAGCGGGGTAGCGTCTGTCCTGCCCGTGCCCGTGGCGGAGAGGGCCTGGCTGGACTCGGGCTGGCTGTACACTCAGATTCTGGCAGGTGAATGCAACCGCGCTGACGGTTCGAGCGTCAAAGGCCATGTATGTCGGGCCTGACGAGTCTGAGCACGGGGTTGGCGGGCCCATTGACCCGTCGCGGCAGGGTCTGCCTGAGTCACACGGTGAAGCGATCCCGAGCTGCAGAATCCGACTTGGTGCGCCGCGCGAGGGACGGCGACGAGGACGCGTTTGCCGAGAT
>JAJDWM010000340.1 GCA_022825595.1 Bryobacterales bacterium
CGCACGGTCCAGTCAGGGTGTCTGACGATCGGCGGCATCTGGCCCACGCGGATGGGAAACCATTTCTTTGGATCGCGGACACGGCTTGGAACGGGGCCTTGATGTCCTCCGGCGAGGAATGGGGGGCGTACCTGGATGATAGGAGGACGAAGAGCTTCAGCGCCATACAGCTGGTCACCACTCAGTGGAGGGCGGCACTTGCCAACGCTGAGGGAGAGGTGGCCTACACGGGATTCGACGACATCCGCATCAATCCGCGCTTCTTCGACCGGATGGACCGTCGGATCGACGAGGTCAATGCGGCCGGCCTCCTAGCGGCTCCCGTGCTGCTGTGGACTCTAGGAGAGCCCGAGCGGAATCCGGGCAGGCTCCCGGAGAGCCAGGCCATCCGGCTGGCGCGATACATCGTCGCCCGCTACCAGGCCAATCACGTCATCTGGTTCTTGGCGGGCGACGAGGATTTCTCCGGGGAGACGGGGGAGCGCTGGCGTCGAATCGGCCGGGGCGTATTCGCGGGTCGGGAGCATGCGCCTGCGACGCTCCACCCGCAAGGACGGCAATGGTTCTTCGAGGAGTTCGCCAATGAAGACTGGCTCGACCTGATCATCTACCAGAGCAGCCACGGCGGAGGGCCGCAGACGCTGGAGTGGCTCCAGTCCGGCCCGCCATCGCAGAAGTGGAGCCAAGAGCCAACTAGGCCCGTGCTCAACTCCGAACCGGGATACGAGGACATCCTGGCCCTTGAGATCGGCGAGCCTCACACCGCTGACGACGTGCGCCCTCAGCTCTGGTGGAGCCTGCTCAACGCACCGTCTGCAGGCGTCACGTATGGGGCGCACGGGATCTGGAGCTGGGAGCGCGAAGCCGCAGTGGCCCTGAATCACGATCGCTTCGGCGTTGCCCAACGTTGGAGCGACGCAATGGCCTTTCCGGGCAGCGCCCAAGCGGGGCACCTCGCAAATTTCTTCGGGGAGATCGCGTGGTGGACGCTTCGGCCCAGGCCGGAGCTGGTCACCGAACAGCCCGAGGATCGGCGTGCACACGTGGCGATGGCTGCATCCGAAGACGGCAAGCTCCTTGTGGCGTACCTGCCTGTCGGCGGTGCGCTCCGGCTCCAAGGGGCCGAGAACTGGCAAGGAATGGACGCGACGTGGTTCAACCCCCGGACGGGCGAGCGTGTTCCAGGAACTGCGGCCGACCTCTCCGCACCGGCCGATGGAGACTGGGTGCTCCTGCTGAGGGGTAGCTAAGGCTGGCCGCGAGTTGCAGCGGGTGCGGGCAAGGCCCTGACTGGTGGCCATGCCGGACACGCTCAATCATCGTCCTCGCCCGGTTGACGAGGGGCTGATCGGCTCGATCCGGGAAGCGGTCTCTATGGCGGCGAGCGCATCCTCGAGATGCCCCTGCGCAGCCAGCTAGACCGCAAGGTTCACGTAAGCGTCGACGTACGCGAGGGCGTCCTCGATCGCCCTGGGGAACATCCGCTCTGCCTCGCGTTGCCTGCCGGCCCGGACGAGCAGTACGCCGCCTCGGTGGCACAACGCCCAAGCTTGGTGCTCAGCGCGGCCTCCAGACTAGGTGGGGCGAGCGCGCCCGTTCCATGGCTACCTCGATCTCGGGGACGACCTCTGGGGGATTCCGCGCTAGGTTGTACGTCTCCGCGGTATCCCTCAACACGTCAAATGGCTCAAGCCGGCCCGTCAGCATGGGTCGCCGCACCCCCTTCAACTGCCGCAGTCTAACGTCCTGCGCTGATCCCGCCTCGGAGAACTCCAAGTACAGGAAATCGTGCTGCCTCAGGCGACCGGCCTCTCCCAACAGCGTGAGGGCGAAGCTGACCGAATCGTGCGAGTACTCATTCCGCTCTGCTGCGCAGTCCCCGTGGAAGCCACCACAGATCCGCTCCACTCGCTGGACCTTGTTGTACAGAAGATCTCGATCGAGCCCGCATCAAAGGAATTCCGAGCAATAGTTGTGAGCGTGGACCTGATTCACGTAGCCGAAGAGGGTGTCGAAGCCCTGCTTCAGCGGACGGTGGCCCTCCTATCCCATCTCACCTAGGCCCCACTTGCCGAATAGCGCTATCTCGTATCCGGTTGACTCGAGCCCTTCCGCAACCGTGACACCGGAGTCCCGCTGCGACCGGGCGGTCATGTCCGGGCCTGGCGCGTTGCCCCGCGCGTGGGTGTGGCCAGTGTGCTGCCCCGTCATCCGCACGCTGCGGGACGGTGCGCAGACCGGGGCTCCGGCACAAGTCTGCGTAAGCCTCCCGTCTGGGGCCGCCATGGGGTACAGATTCGGGATTTTGATCACCCGCTGGCCGTAGGATCCGAGGTCGTCGTATCCCTAGTGCCTTGTCACCCCTTACATTTCGGGTAGGTCATGTTGGAGTCAGCATGCCGGACAATTGAGGTGTCACCAGACACTAGGCAGTGACCGAGTGCTTGCTTTGCGGGAGGCAGCCCGGCAGCCTGTGCGATGATGCTCGGGTCTCTTGGCAGTTCCCGCCCAGCCCCACGACGCGCTCTTCCGTGCGCTGACCGAGAGCCCGTAGCGCGCCGACCGGCTGGTTCGCGACGCGCTCCCGCCCGCTCTGTCGGCGCTGCTCTCCGACGCGCCCGCGCGCCTGCTGCCCGGAACCTTCGTCGCCCGCCCGTTGCGGGCCGTGCAGGCGGACCGCCTGCTGGAGTCCGCCCTGCGGGACGGGCGCCCGGCGCTGGTCTACGCGCTGCTCGAGCACAAGAGTTTCGTCGACCCGGGCACGCCGCTGCAACTGCTGGGCTACATGGTCCAGATCTGGCAGCAATACCAGAGCGGGTCGCCGGGCGACGCGCGGCGGCTGCCGCCGATCATCCCGCTGGTGTTCCGCCACGGCCGGGGGCGGTGGACGGTCCCGGCATCGGTGCCAGCAATGATCGAGGCACCCGAGCCGCTGGGCGCGTTCTCGCGCTCGCTGGAGTACTTGCTGGTCGACCTCGGCGAGATCCCGTTCGGGCGGCTGGCGTCGGAGCCGGCGCTGCGGGCGGCCTTGGGCCTGCTGAAGTTCGCCAGCGAGAGGCTGCTGCCGGCAGCGGCGGTGGCGCAGATCCGGGAGGCGCTGGGCCGGTTGCCGGCGGAAGATCCGCTGCTGAACACGTGCCTAGAGTATCTTGAAACGGTGACCGACGCGGTGGGCGGCGAGGCTGCGAGGGTGTCGCCGGAAGACGAACCGCGCACGAAGGAGTATCTGATGGCAACGCTGGTGGAGCGATTGGTACAAGAGGGCCGGGTCGAGGGGAAGGTCGAGGGCAAGGCCGAGACGCTTCTCCGACAGCTCGTGCTGCGTTTCGGCGCTGTGCCGGATGGGGTGAAGGCGCGGGTGCGAGCCGCCGTCGGCGGCGATCTCGATGCTTGGCTGGATGCCATTCTGGAGGCCCCCGACCTGGAGGCAGTCTTCGCCAGTCGCTCCGTGAAGTGAGCGCCAGATGCCGCGCTCGGCGAGTCCAGGGCCGGGTGCGGATGCCGCAGCCCGACGACGGTTTGCGCTCACCTTGACCAAATCGCGAACCGCAGCAGGGCGGCTGCGGCATTGGTGTCACGCCATATGGGCGCGTCCTCGGGACTCGGCCCCGAAATCCATCCATGGTTCCGGAGTCTCGCCCGATGCTCCGGAGGGTCGCGGCGTTCGTGCCACAGGCTCCCGAGGAAACCGCTCCCGCGAGGGGGCGCGCGCCGGACACGCGATGCCCGTGCAGCCTTGGACACGGCTTTGGCCGAGCGCTTGGCCCGCTCTTGCATTGAAGGCTGGATCTGGTGGAGCCGTACAGGTCAATCCCGGCCGCGGGTGTTGCGCGCCGGCCGGCTTTCCCGAGCCCCGCGGGATCGCGCGGCGTCCGGGGCGCCCCGTGAGGGCTGCGGGAACGGGTCGTTGCACGCGGCCTCGCAAACTCGATCAGCCCTGAGACAGCAGGGGGCATTAGGAACGGTGTCGCGGGACGCGGGTAGCCTTGCGGGTGATCCGGCCGGCTTGCGTGGAAGAGATTCTGGGGACGAACGAGTGAAGGTGGGACCGGGCGCATCCGGTGGCGTGCATCCACGGGCGGTCGCCGCAGCGCGCCCACAAGACGCGGGAACCGCCAACAGGGAGGGCCGCCACGCCGCAAGCAAGGGGATTACCGTGGCGCTCGACGATCTCAACGCTGAGGCAAAGGGACCGCTCCGCACCGTATTCGGGCCGGCACGGGCGTGCGAACTGGGGCGTCGGGTCTCGTTCCGCTCCCTGCCGAAGCGCGGCAGTGCCCGAGCCCGAGCGGTGGCCGCATCGGCGACGTCGGGACCCTGCGAGCCGACATTGCCGCATGGTCGGTCGAGAGAAACACTCGCCACCCAAGTGGTGACTGGCGCACAAGGATCGACGACGCACGTGCAAGTCAGCTTACCCGAAAATCAAGGTTTGCCGATGCACTAGTCGTCCGCCAGAATCAAGGTGACGTTCGGCGCCGCAACCGACGGTAAGCCGACAGCTGCCCCGGAAAGACTCGAGAGCAGTGCGTCGGCACGGAGCAAGTAGTGCATGTTGTGCTAGTCCTCCGGACGAATCCAGCTTCTACTGCCGTCGGCCAACGGGCCCCCACCGGGTGGCCTCTAAGAACGCAAGCAGATCCGCAAGCTCGCGGTGGCTGAGTTGCGCGTCCAGCCCGGAAGGCATCACTGAGACAGTCCCGGGGCGGATCTCGTCGACATCCGCCCTAGCCAGCTGCACACGCTCGTCGGCGTTGACCGCGATGAGCAGGTGGCTGTCGCTCTCCTCGACGATCACGCCACTGACGCTTCGGTCCCCCGCCACCGCCACGATTGGCTCGTAGCTGCGCACGAAACTGGCGCTGGGAAATACAATCGCCTCCAAGAGATCTCTCCGGTCCCGGATCTCGCCAATGGTCGT
>JAJDWM010000545.1 GCA_022825595.1 Bryobacterales bacterium
CGCCGGTTCCGTCGTCGAACCCTCTGCTCGAGCCGAGGCCGCGGGGCTGCCCCAGCCCGGAGGAGCTTGACCTGTCCAAGTCCCGACCGCCCTGCCGGCCGAATCGGGACTCCTGCAAGGATCGTTCGCTGCGCGACGGGAGGGATCTCATGCCAAGGGCCCTAGATTCCGAGATGCCTAGGGTGCCCATGCCAGCGGCCCGGCCTCCGAGTCCTTCAATGCCACCCTGAGGAGCAAGTTCGATCCCCTCGACCAGAGCTTCCAGCGACTCCGGGTATCCGTGGTTGTCGGGGTCCTGCTCCGCCAGCAGGCCCGCGTCGGCCATGTCCTTGTAGCGGTCGATTGCCGTGCGAATCTCGGTCAGAGCAATCCGCAGACGGCGTTCCTTCTCCCTCTGGACCTTCACGCGGGCCACGGGCAGCGCCATGGCGGAGAGGATCAGCATCAGGCTGAAGGCCACGATCAGCTCGATCAGAGTGAGACCCGCATCCCCGGCGCGCGGCGCCATGGCCCTCGCAGCGCGCCGTGTCCACCTCGAGGAGATGGCAGAGTTCGCCATGGCCTTACTCCACCGAAATCTGGGTCTCCAAGGCCGCCACGTCCACGGCCGCGTTCGAAGCGTCCCTCGCAGACGTGGCCATCACCCGAAGCTGCGCTTCGCCAGCTTCGAGACCCTCGAACGTCAGCGTCACCAGTTCGCCGTCGCCGTTAGCTCCGCCAGTGCCCTGGAATCGTGAGATGTTCACCGCAGCCAAGCCATTCGCGTGGCGAATGCTGCGCGAGAAGATTACGTCACTTGCATCATCACCTGACAGGAAGGGGCCGCGCTCGATCGCGACCAAGCGGACTCTCTCTCTGTCGTACTGGATCCGAAGAGGAATGCTGACCAGTCCGGACGCCCCGCCCACCATCACCGAAACGGTCAGCTGTTCGCCTGCGGCGAGGCGGGCCTGCGCGGGCTCCAAGAACAGGCGCGTTTCGACTGCAGGGGAGCGAGCGTCGCTCGCTTCAGCCGCCGGCTCAGGGGTCGGGGCTTCGGCCGGCGCCGGCTCGGCCTCGGTCGGGTCGGCCGGCTGGGCGGCCGGATCCTCCGTCGGGACCGCTGTAGGAGCCTGCTCTGGCGCATCGGGCTGTGGCGCAGCAGCCTCAGAGGAACCATCAGGAAGGGCTAGGGCTGGCCGCCCATTGCCGGCGTCCTCGTAGCGCAACTGGAACGTCGCTTCCGTGCCGGAGGCGATCGTCTTGAGGTTGCTCGGGTCGATTCCGGGCATCCGCACGATGTGAGGGATGAGGACAAGCAGGATCTCGCTCTCGGAGACCTGCACGTCGGTGTCGCTGAACAGCCTTCCCAAGATCGGGATCTCGCCGAGGAACGGAACTCCGGCGCGAGTGGTGAAGACCCTCGACTGATTCAGCCCTCCGATGACGCTCGCCTCGCCATCCTGCACCCGCACGTCATGCTGAACGGTCCGCTGTCCTATGACCGGCTGGGAAATGCCGCAATGTCGACGAACTCACGCACATTCGAAATTTCGACCTCGATATGCATCGACACGTCGCGATTGGAGTGGATCTTGGGGGTCAGCGACACGTTCACGCCGACGTCCGTGTAGGTGAACTGCGTGTTCACCAACGGATTGATGCCGACGCCCCCAACTCCGGGCTGAAAGCTCCCCGTTGCGATAGGTATTCGGTCGCCGATTCGCAGATCCGCCTGATGGTTATCGGCCGTGCGGAGGCGGGGGGACTGCAGCAGCTCAGTCTCAGAGTTGCTAAACAGTGCGGCAAGCTGGAAGCTCGGCAGTGACGTCGTCCAGCTTCCTACGCCCACGTCTCCCAGCCGACTGAGCGCTATACCGGAGCCAGCGCCGTTCGCGCCGCCGGACGCCTGTCCCGAGTACCCGATTCCGAGTTGGATCCCGGGCTTGGACCCGGTCACCGGGGTCAGGCCGATGTTGCGCATGTTCGACTTGCTGGTCTCCAGCACCAGCACGTCGACGATCACCTCGGGCCGTGGCTTGTCCATGTCGTGGATCACCTTCTCGGCAATGGCCACCTTGGCGCGCGAGCCGCGCATGACGATCGCGTTCATCGACGCAACCGTGAACAGCCGCCGCAGGTCCGTGAGGCCTCGGATGGCAGTGGTGATTTCGGACAGGTCTTGCGGGGTCGCCAGATTGGTCAAATAGACCGTTTTGACGACCTCGTCTTCATGCTCGCGGCGCTTGTTCGGGTTGTCCTCCGACACCAGCACTGTGTTGTGAGTTACAGGCTTCCAGAAGGACTTCGTCAGCAGCCCTATGTAGTCAAGAGCTTCGGTCAGGGTCGCGTTGCGCAGCTCGACCTCGACTTCCTCGCCGCGGTAGTCCGAGTCGAACAGCACGTTGATGCCGGCCAGCTTGCCGATCGTCTCGAAGACCACCTCCGCCGACTCGTTGAGGACCAGATTGATCGGCTCGTTGGACAGCGCAACGAGATTGGCTGGCCTCGTGATCGAATCGACCAGCTGGCGGCGCTCGTGGCGGGCCGCCTCCAGCGCACTCTGCTGTGCCTCCGGGGGCAGACCCTCGGCAAGGTCACCGCGGTCGCGCTCCGCGATGAGCTCCAGGGTTCGGCGCCTTTCCTCAGCCGCTACGCTGGACCCGGGATCGATCGCGTACGCCCTCTCAAACTCCACGAGCGCCTCTTCGTAAAGGCTCTGCCCCCGAAGCTGGAAACCGGCCGCCACGTGGGCTTGCCCGGCTACGAAGCGCATGCGGCGCTCCGCGAGTTCGAACCGGCTCTCGGTGGGGGCCAGCTGGCTTGCGGTCGCATAGAGCTCGAGCGCTTCGTCAAAGTCTCCCGCAGCCTCGGCAGCGCGCGCTCGGTTGTACATCCCTCTGGCCTTTCGGCTGGCTGCGTACAGTTCTGCCGCCAACAGCAGGGAGCCGTGGAATTCGGCGAAAGCCGCAAGCGTCGCGCGGTATGGGGGGATGCAAGAGAATGAAGTACGTTGGCGCATCGGCAGGCCGACCTGTATCTAGGACGCCCCGCCGCGCAAGATCGTGGAACAGTTATGGCCAAGCGGACACGCAGAACGACGCTCGCCGACAACCGGCGCGCACGCCGACAGTTCACGCTCGGCGACCGGTTCGAGGCGGGCATTGTCTTAACGGGCGCGGAGGTCAAGTCGTGCCGCAACGGCGCAGTCCAGCTCCGAGACGCCTATGCGGCGATTAAGGATGGCGAGGTCTGGCTACACAACGCCCACATCAGCGCCTACACCCACGCCACAGTCGGAAACGCCGAACCCGTCCGCGCCCGAAAGCTGCTCTTGCACCGTCGGGAGATCGATCGGCTCGCCGGAAAGGTCCGCCAGAAGGGCCTGACTCTGATTCCGACGCGGCTCTATACGCGTCGCGGACGGATCAAGTGCGAGGTCGCTCTGGCCAAGGGTAAGCAGACTAAGGACAAGCGTGACGAGAAGCGCAGGGCAATCGAGGTCGAAGAGACCCGAGACGCGCTGCGCAGCCGCAGACGCGGGAAGTGGGCGTACTGAGCGCGCTACCGCTACGCTACGTAAGGCTCGGCGAAAACGTAGAACCTGAAGCGGGGCGTCGTTGGACCGACACCCCACCGCGCGACCTTGTAGCTTACCCGCAGGAAGCGCACATCGGAAGTAGCGCTCAAGTCGCACAGGATCTGCCATACGCCCGTGTAGAACTTCTGGGGAAACGCTCTCAGCGGCTTCCCGGCCCACTCCTCTCCGTCTGCCGATCCTTCGATCTCGATGTCGAGGCTCTGCTGCTCTTCCACGTGGGTGATTCCAAGCGACAGCAATGCCATGCCGCCGCCTTCGCCGATCTCGACGGCTTCGCCGGAACCGCTCTTCTTAACGGTGGTCTCGGGAATCAGGAAGCAAGGACGCATGGCAGCCGATCCGCCCGGAACGGGTATTTTACCACCCGCGGACGCCCCGCCCAATCCCGCCTTAGGCTTCGCCTACCTCGATGATCGTGGCACCGGCACCGCCCTCGTGCTGTTCTGCCTGGTAGTAACGAGTGACATGTGCGTGGCGCGCCAGCATCCGCCAGATTGCGCGGCGAAGAATGTCCTTGCCGAATCCGTGCACGACCCTCACGCGGGTGCGGTCGGCCAGCACGGCGCGGTCGAGGTACTTGTCGACTTCCGAAAGGGCATCCTCAGCAGACTTGCCGATGACATGGATCTCGGCGGGCAAATCCTCCCGCGGCACAGCCGTCTTGAGGCTGACTCCGGGAGGGAGCGGGGGTGGTTCGGCGGGCCCGTCCGTCGGCAAGAGATCCTCGGCCGAAGCCTGCACACGCATGCGGCCGAACTGGACCTCCCAGCGGCCCGTCCCCAATTCCCGGACGATCTCGCCAGTGATGCCCATTGAGGCGTGGCGAACGCGCTCGCCGACCTCGAACGATGGTCCTTCCGGATCCGGTAGCGCAGCCGTCAGATCTCTCCCGAGCGTGGCCTCGACTTCCGCCCTGGCCACCCTGCGCAGTTTGGATGTGCGGTCGGCGGACCACTTCGAGACGGCCCTTGCAGAGACGCTCCTCCCCTTGGCCCGCAGCTCCGCAACCGCCGTCCTGAGCGCCTTTCGGAATCGCTTCTCCAGCCGGGACTCCAACTCCTCGGCTCTCGCTCGCATGCGGTCCTCCAGGTCGCGCTGGCGTCGTGTGAACTCCTCTTCGAGAGATCGCGCGCCCTCCTGCCGCTTACGTTCCTCGCGCCGTGCCGCCTCAACCAGATCGTCGTACTCAGCAGCACGGCGCCGGAGTTCCGCGAGGTATTCCCGAACCTGTTCGTCGGCCTGTCCTTTCAGGAGGCGCGCCCTCCGAACTACGCCCGGAGGCAGGCCAAAGCTGCGGGCCATCTCAAGGCCGGCAGACTGGCCCGGGAATCCGCAGTGTAGCCGGTACGTTACTCGCAGCGTGGCCTCGTCGAATCCCATCGTGGCGCTCAGGACGCGCGGCGAGACCGTGCCGAAGGTCTTCAGCTCCTGCAGGTGCGTCGACACCAGCGAGAACCCGCCAACTTCCAGGAGGCGCTCGACCACTGCAACCGCCAGCGCACCGCCGTCCTCGGGGTCGGTGGCAGTGCCGAGCTCGTCCAGAATCACCAAGCTCCGCGCCGTTGCCTCGCCCAGGATTCGAGTCAGTTGGGCAATGTGGGCCGAGAATGTACTCAGGCTTCGGCTGATGGACTGCGCGTCCCCAACATCGGCAAGTATCGCGTCAAACCAAGGGAGCTCGGCCTCGTCGGCAGGCACTGGGATCGCGGCTTGGGCCATGGCCGCCAGCAGGCCGGCAGTCTTGAGGACCACAGTCTTTCCCCCGGCATTCGGTCCGCTGACCACGAGTGCGCGTTGCTCGCGTTCCATCGACAGGCTGAGCGGGACGGGCCGCCCGCCAGATGCCGACAGAAGCTCCTGAAGCAGGGGGTGGCGCGCCTCGGTCAGCACCATGCGAGAGGCGCTCTCGTCAAAGCTCGGAAGACAGCAGCGGAACTCTCGAGAGAAGCGCGCCCGGGCGAACACGAAGTCTAAGTCGCCGACTGCCTCCACGACCGAAACGACCGCGGGCCGCTCGGCCCTGAGGACTGCGCTCATCTCGCGAAGGATGCGGAGGATTTCGGCGTGCTCCTGCTCCCTCAGCCGAACCAGCCGGTTGTTCTGCACGATCGTGTCCAGCGGCTCCACGAACACGGTCTGGCCGCTGGCGCTGGCACCGTGGACAATGCCGTCGACCTGCCCCTTCCACTGCGCCTTCACGGGCGCGACGGTGCGGCCGTTGCGCATCGTCACGTAGGAGTCCTGCAGTATCCCGGTCGCCGAGTGCTTCCGCAAGAACCGCTCCAGAGAGGTCTCGACCACCCGGCGCTGGTGCTCGATGCGGCGGCGGAGCTTGGACAGCGCCGTGCTCGCGAGACTCGAGATCTCGTCGTTCGGGAGAATGCGCCCGGCCAAGCGTGACACCACTCGCCGAAGGTCTGGCATGGCTTCCCCTGCCGAGCGCAGCCCCGGTCTAGGCGCCCCACTCGCCAGCAGGACCTTGCGGATCCGCTCGCCCGCCTCCAAGAGCTCGACGACCGCCCGGATCTCGCCCGCCTCCAGAGAGAGACCCTCCACCGTCAGCCTGTCAATGGGCCCGCGAACGTCGGTCACACCCGCGAAGCTCGGCACGGGGGCCACGCGCCTCTGGTCGCGCACGGACGAGGCCCGCAGCCACTCGCAAGCTTCCCCAACCAGTCGAAGGCTTGCTCGAGCGTCCTGCAAGGAGCCGACCTTCGGCTCCGAGAGGAGCCGTTCGGCGCGTGCGACACCGAGCGGGCTCGCGGCATGGCGAACGACCAATGCCACCACGGCCCCGAACTCCAAGGTGCGGTAAGCACCGGAAGGGCCATTCTCGACCGCTGCCATCAACGATTCCTCGCCAATTGCCGCGCTCGGAGGATCACATCCCGGGCACCGGTTGTCAGGCTGAGGTCAGAGAGCGCGCCGACGTCGAACCATCCGACCTCGGCAGCGTCATCGCCTGCCCTCAGCCTCCCGCCACAGCGCTCGCAGAGATAGTCAAGGACGACGAAATGCAGCGGCGAAGGATCTTCCGGCCTTGGCAGGCGCTCATAGACCGCGACCAAGCAGCCGACACGGACCTCTAGGCCAGTCTCCTCACGCAATTCCCTGACCACTCCCTGCTCGAGCGTCTCGCCCATGGACAGCTTCCCGCCGGGGATCGACCAAAACCCCTTCGCAGGAGGAGCGCCACGCCGTGCCAGCAGCACTCTCCCCTGTTCGAAGACCACTCCACCAACGCCAATCACGGGCCGTCGGTGATCGGGATTATTGGGCCTCCGGGTCATCAGGAAGGGCGGACGCCTCGCGCCGGTCTTGGCCCAAGGCTAGCGAACGTAGAGGAATTCCTTGAGATTGAAGATGGAGTGGGCGAGATCTGCCCACTCTTCCGGTCGGGGCTCCGTGCCAATGTAGCCCAAGCACTCATCGACCTCTAAGGCGCTGGGCTCACGACCGAGCGCTGCCAAGAACATGTGGCGGACCGTCTCGGACGCGCTCCCGGGAAGAGCCCCCAGCTGCTCTCCCCAGGTCTTGGAGAGCGAGATCACGAGCTCGCTGTTGAGCATGGTCAGCGACTGCGCCGGGACATTGGTGGAATCCCGCAGCCCGCGTGTGGACGACGGCTTCGGCTGGTCGAACACCTCAAGGAATGGATTGTGCGCGTTTCGGCGGATCTCTTGGTACACGCTGCGGCGACCATTGCCGTCTACGGGGCCCTTCTCACGGTCACCCTTGGTCTTGCCCTTGGCGAAGGCATAGAACACGTTCACCGAAGGTCCGAACAAGCGCGGATCGAACCGACCCGTCGTGGCAAGGAGGCTGTCACGAACCGCCTCCGCATCCAAGCGCCGGACGGGCATGTGCTGGAGGAGGGCGTTGTCGGGATCCATAGCGGCACTTTCGGGGGACGGCGTGCTGTCCGCGCGGTAGGCCGAAGTCATCAGGAGCCGGCGAATGAGGCGCTTGATCGACCAGCCGTCCTCCACGAAGTCATGGGCCAGACGGTCGAGCAGCTCCGGATGGGAAGGAGCACCTCCGACGCGGCCGAAGTTGTCCACAGTCGGCACTAGGCCCCGGCCAAAGAGGTGGCTCCAGACACGGTTGACCATCACCCGCGCGGTCAGGGGATTGTCAGGACTGGCCAACGCGCGCGCCAAGCGCAGCCGGGCATCTCGCGGGTCCCGGAAGCGCTCTCCGCCCAAGGCCTCGAGATAGCGCCTCGGAACCGGATCGCCGAGGTTTCTGTGGTCGCCGCGAACGAGAAGCGGGTGGTCCGGCCCCTCCTCGTCCAAGACGCTCGGCGCCCGGCGGTAGAGCGGCACCTGGTCTTCCAACTGGCGGTACTCCGCTACGAGAGCGTCCAGCCGATCGGACGCGCCCACCGTTGCTGGCAAGATCTCCGCCCGCACAAACGAATCCAAGAAAGTGGCTTGAAGATCTGACGCCACTCCGTCGCGCCAAGCCCGAACAGCCTCCCCGAGCCGTTGTCCGTAGACTCGGGCCAGACCCTCCCGGTTCTCGGGCGCAGCAGCATCCAGAACGTACTTCGATGCAGGATCAAGCGTTCTGGGCTTGACGTCCCGGTCGTGGAAGGCTACTGCCAGGGCACCGAAGTGGGAGCGTCCGTCTCCGGTTGGGGAAGGACGGGGCTGCTTCGCGGTGTCCTCCGCGTCAAGGTGGAAGTTCGTCGCGTCCTGCATCGTCGCGAATTCGAGATACGCGCTGAAGCCCTTCCAATAGGTCGTGTCCCAGCCGAACCAAACTGGAGAGTCCTTCTTCGGCGAATAGCGCTGGTGGTAGATTCCGGCGCGCGGAACAGCATAGTTCTCGACGATCAACCGAACGAAGCTGAAGCCAGAGCCTTGGACTAGGAAGCTGATGTAGTCGCTGTCAATCTTGAAACGTGGCGTCTGAAGAACGCCGTTATGGCGGTACGAGAGCAGTCCGCTGAAGACTCCTGATCCGTAGATCCCTCCAAGGATGCGATCGCCAGACGGCAGGATGGAGAATTCCCCGGGCCTCGACACCCCTCGCTCAAGCCCTGTCCCAATGAACTTCCAGCCGGAGAGATCCTCCCCCGTGCGCCAGACCTTGGGAAAATTCTTGTCGTTGAACCGTGTATTGGCCGTTCGGTCGCGGGCAAGATTCGTCACCATCCGGGCCCACCCCGACCGCAGGTCGGACTCGGACCGGTCCGCCAGTTCGAACCAAGCGTGCAACGGGTGTTCAGGCTCGCAGGCCGCGACCTCCAGAGCCCGCTCCAGCGCCACGTCCGGAGCGTTGAGTCGGCTGGGTAGTTCCTCAGCGCTGGCGAGCCAGAGCTCTGCGAGTTCATCCTTCACCTGCTGTTTGGCTTCCCTCAGAGCGTCCCAGTGGAGGGTCAGCAGGTCTGGTGTGTCGACGGCGCGCTGGACAGGACGTGCACTGGCCAAGATGCCGAAGAGCGCATAGTAGTCTTCCTGACTGATCGCGTCGAACTTGTGGTCGTGGCATCGGGCGCAGGAGACGGTGAGGCCCTGGAATGCCTTGCTGAGGACATCGATCTGGTTATCGGTCCACTTGACGCGGTCCTCCCACGGCTCGACAGGCTGAAAGCCGTGCTCAATCATTCGATAGTGCGCAGTTCCCAGCACGGACTCGTTCAATGCCAGATCCCGATCGAACCGCGGCTTGGGAAGCAGGTCTCCCGCCACGTTCTCAAGGATCAGCTG
>JAJDWM010000748.1 GCA_022825595.1 Bryobacterales bacterium
CTCCGGACCTACATACACAAGAACAAGATCGATCCATTCCTCCTCAATCTAAATGATCGGACCATGCAAGTTCGGCTCAACGGGGAGGATATCGGCGAGAGGTACTTCGATGAGGTCTTTACTCAGCAAGCGCCCCGCTCCGTGGTCCTGACACCCGGTCACGAACTCACCGGCGCCGAGGGGGCCTACTACTTGGAGCAAGCCATCGGGTCAGGCGCAGTTGGCCAGGTCTGGGTAGCGAGGGCCTCTGACAACGCCCGGGTGGCAGCGAAAGTCATGCTGCCGCGTCCGGACCTCGTCCAGGAAGCACGGATCCCGGATATCAGACAGCGCTTCCGGGCCGAGTCGAGGAACGGTCAAGTTCTGGAGAACGACTACGTCATAGAGTATCTCGACCTAGGTCAGGTCGAGGGGCATCCCTTCCTGGTCATGGAACTCGCGGATCGATCCGCCCGTGATCGTCTCAAAACAGATGGCGCTCTGGCGGAGGAAGAAGCGGCCGAGATCATCTTCTGTGCTGTGGAAGGCCTTCGCTATCTCCACGGCAAGGGTCTCGTCCATCGAGACATCAAGCCGGACAACATTCTCGCGCTCAATGATCTCTACAAACTAGGCGACCTCGGTGTAGTGCGCTGGACCGACTTCGACCACGCCGTCACCCATGCCGGTATCATCACGCGGCAATCAGTGAGGCTAGGATCCTGGCACTACGTGGCGCCTGAGCAGACGCAGCATGCCCACGACGCGGCGCCAGCCTCGGATGTATACAGCCTCGGCGTGACCTGGATCGAACTCGTCACCGGTGATGTTCCGTCGCCGCAGGCGGTTGGCGCCAGAGCGTTCGACCTTCCTGACCTTCGGGAGGGTGTCGCGGAGTTGATCCAGACGATGTGTGCGTTCAGGGCGTCCGATCGCCCGGCACTCGACGAAGTCCGTGCGCGGCTACTAGCGACCTACGATCTTCAGAACGACGAGTGTTGACCGTCCGTTCCCATGGGCCGGACCGGCTTCGCGCATCCCTGGAGTGGCCCGTGTTGATCGCACGCGGCCGCTCCTCGTTGACCGTGATTGGTAGTAATCCTGTCGGGTTGTGATAAAGTGAGCGAGCGTCTGGAAGGGGCGAGATCTTGACGGTTCACAATAGGGCACTCGTCGTAACAGCCATCGCCAACGCGGGCAGCGCCGGCCTAATGCTGCTCACATTTTTCTTTTCGAGTGATCTTTCAGGAGAGCCGTATTGGCGCTTCGTTCTCGGAGGGGTTCTCCTTATGGCTATTGTAGCGGCACTAACCGCCTTCCTCTTACCCCCTAGTGGAGCCGTGCCGACTGCGATTGACACTCCGGCGCAGGAAGTGATGGTTACCTTGGTTAAGAATGATCGTTCGGTCCCGACAGATTACATCCCCCGAAGTTGGAGCAAACACAAGCCCCTGGATATCATCAAGTTGTTTGCGCGAACCACGATCAGCAGTAACGAAAAAGAGACGAAAGAGGTAATCGGGCGGTGGTTGAGGGTGGATATCGTAGTTAGAGGCACTGAGAAGTACGGCTACCGGGGCGGCCCGGAGGTGTATTTTGTATCTGGAGTAGTTGTAGACGACATAGGGTCCGAACTAGGCGCCGTTAATTTGGAGTTCTCCGATGAATGGGGCAAGACTGTGGAGATGTTGAATGAGGATGAAGAGCTTACGGTAGTTGGGAGAATTCAGAAGGACACGAGTTTATCATTAGAGTGTTGCGAAATGGTGAAGATTGTCAGAAGGAGACGATTGAAGACTTGATACCGTGCCGACAGGGTCAACGTCTTGGTTCGAACGCGCCGTATTATGCGTGATTCATAAGGCGTTTTCACGACACGCCCTGCGCCTAGAAATTTCACGGAAGCGGTGGGACACGGAAGATAACGATAACGTGCGCACGCACGGTGGGTATCTCGCTGATGTCCTGCATCGACTGGAGCAGAAGGGGTCAAGCGGTTCGATCTGATATGCCAGCATGTGAGGCGTGCGTTGCCGGTTTTTGACCGCTTCCAGGTCGAGGAGAGCTACGGGAAGGTATCATTGCGATGGAAGGCGGTCTTCCATTTGCGGTGACCACGGCGGGCCGGATGGCCTGCTCGGCGCAGCAGACTGGTGGCCTCGATCAACGGGTCGCATAAGAGAGGAACACGGCCGGGAATTCGTTGGCCAAGTGAGCCACTTGCAGAACTCGTGGGGGATTCGGCTCGATGGGCTGATGGCGGTCCTTCCTGCTTGGAGTCCCATCGCCCTTGGGTTTGTCGCCTCCGATCTCGTTCTACAGCACGTGTGGGCAAGCGGAGAGGGCTGAGATAGCCGGCTTCGACGGTGTTCTCGACGGGCGTTGAGGGACACGGGTAGATGCTCTGATGGCGGTCCGGTCATGCCGATGGGATGCGCGGGTCCGGCGACGCGTTGGTTATGTTACAAGGCGCAGGATCTGGTCGGCAGTGAGGGCGAGGATGCCGAACATGCAATGGCACATCACCTTCGAGGCGCCACGGACTCGTACATGGCGGCCACCGAACTCGTCCTTCAGTCGGCCATTGACGCGCTCACCCGCGGTGCGTTCGTTGTACCGGACCTGCTCAGGAAGCTGGAAGCCGATGCATCGCAGGCGCCGGGCTTCAGCTTTCAGCTCCTCGGCCAGCGCCTTGTCGCGGCGGGGGTTGATGTCAATCAACGGGACGTGGCCGAGTGAGCGGCTGTGTTGGTGGACCGCTTCGGCATCGTAGGCCGAATCCATCAGGTCATAGCAGTTGGTCGTCCGCTCGGCCGACATCGTCGCCAGGGGAATGGCGGCTTGGCTGTCGTGCGTCGAGGCCGAGGTCAACAGGCAACTGATGGGGACTTGGCCGTCGGCCACGTCGATGTGCAGCTTGTAGCCGACCCAGGTGTCGCGGTATCCCTTGCTGTTCTTCTTCGTGCCGACATCGCAGTCGGTCGGCAGGTCGTCAAGCATCTCGGGCAGGGTCATGGTGGACTGCCGTTCGAGCCGTGTGCGCCGCTTCGGCCGTTCTTCGCCCTTCTTCGGCCGTCCCCGCTTGCGCTTGGGAGGCGTCGGCGCCTTCTCCTTGACGGCAGGTTTCTCGCGGGCCTCGATGGCCGTCGAGTCGCGGGAGAGATGGCCCACCAACTGGTCGCCGTGAGTCTTGCGCACCAGC
>JAJDWM010000398.1 GCA_022825595.1 Bryobacterales bacterium
GTACGAGTCGGCCTTCGGAACGATCCGCATCGACAATCCGGGAACGGTCGGGCCGATCGGGCCCGTGCAGTAGCGCTCCCCGCGCGCGTCCCCGCAGCAGGCTTGCTTGGCCCTGGGAGGGGAACGGCCGCATTCTCCTTCGGCTGGCGAACCCGCCTGTCGGACCAGTTTGCCCTCGCCGGCGTCCCGCCTCGCTGACGCCGAACGCATCCGCGACCGCCCGGTTGGTCGGCGCACGTCGCCGACACAGGGCCCATCAGGCCAAGCGCGAGCGGCCACCCGACATGTCCGGAGGAATCAGGGAGTCAATCCCCCATCGCCCGTGGGGTGTGGCCTCGACGTAATCCCCGGCCCTATCCGTCTTCCGCCAAGGCTGCCACGGCGGCGTCCATGAATGGGTCGCCCACGCCCTCCTCGGCCTGGCGTCGTGCCTCGGAGTTGTCGAACTCACGGTGCACTACGTCGCGATAGCGCCGCAGGTCGCGCTGGGAAACCTCACGGTCCGGGGTCACACCTTCCCCATGGATCACGTCCCCGCTCGGGGAATGGAAATTCGCGACGGACAGGATCAGCGCAGCCCCGTCGTCCATGCGCAAGGTCTCTTGGACCGCCGCTAGGCCAGAGGTCTTCTCCCCAACGACCGTGACCCGCCCGGCCGCCTGCAGCGCGGCGACCGCGATCTCGGCGGCCCCTGAGGTCGGCCGATCGACGACCGCCGCAATTCTCAAGCCGTCTGCCATCGCCTCAGGACTGGCCTCGAACGCCTTCTCGGCGAAATTCTTCCCGTTCAGGCGCGCGAGCGTGCCTGCATCCAAGAACAGGTCCGCCAGAGCGATCCCATTCTCGTGGGCTCCCAGCGCATTGCCCCGAAAGTCCAGGATCAGCTTGACCGCCCCCTCCGCCTGCAACTGAGCGATGGCGTCGGCGATCGCTCTGACATGATCCTCGCCGAGCGCGTCAGCGTCCACGTACGCGATCCCGTCCTCCAGCATCTTCGACCGGACCTCGGGAAGCGGCGTCTCGGCCCGGACCAGCGTATGCTCGATAGCCGACTCGTAGTCGGCCGGCGACCGAACCATAACCTTCACGGTGCTCCCGGGTTCCCCGCTTAGGGACGCCCGCAGATACGCGGGCGGCATCACCCTCGTGCTGACGTCGTCGATCGCGTCCAGCAGGCTGTCCGCCCGGATGCCGACATTGTCGGCCGGGGATCCGGGGAGGACCGCCAGAATGCTCGTGTAGGCCCCCTGCTTGCGCACAACCATTCCGGTCGCGAGCCCAGTGCCGCCGTCCGCGTTGGCGAGAGCGACCTCGTATTCCCCGAACTGGTCCCTCGTGAGGTAGCTTGACGCCGAGTCGACGTACTCCACCAAGCCCTGCAACGCTCCTTGCGTGACCCTGGCGATGTCGGGCTCCTCAACGTAGTCGCTCTTGATCCGCGCGAGTACCTCCGTGTAGACGGCAAGTGGCCTGTACGCGCCTTCCTGCTGCTCGCTCTTGCCGAGAACTGCGCCGACCACCAACAGAATGGTGATCAGCAGCGCCGAGCAGATAAGGCTGACCCTGAGCCGTGCAGCCATCGCAGTCTTGATGATACAGCCCCGGGGGCCTCGCGGCACTGCTCGCCCGTTACATGCCGCTGGTCGGCCACAGCACCCGGACGATCGCGACGGCGATCGCGATTCCCGCGGCGGGTGGATCCACATGCGTGTCACCGTGCTGGTGGAACACCCGCGAGAACCCCTCCCCCGCGGCGGCGCCGACCACGCCGAATGCCGTTCCCACCAGAAGGTCGCCGGACGCCACCGCCGCCGCCGCTGCCGGCAGCGCCATGTGGTGCGTAACGGGCACTTTGAGGCCGAATTGGGCGAAGCCCAGCGACGAGGCCGCGATGCCGAATCCCAGCACCGTCCCGCCGTGCGAGGGGCCAAACGTCAGGGCGGCAAACCCTGCCAGCACTCCAACGCCCAGCCCGATGGTGACAAACTGCGCAGGCCGCTCCTGGTGCCGCACCCAGCAGCCCTCGGCGCTCGGGCGGAAGCGCGCGGATGCGAGTCCACTGCGTCCAAAGGCAAGGCGGGCGACCATTGCGGAGACGACCACTGTCAGTGCGATCGTGTCGGTTCGGGGCCCCAGCCCGCTAAAGCGCCAAAGCGCCTCGAGCGCATACCCGAGCGCGCCGAAGGCCCCTCCCACAAGCAGGACGTCCGGACGCCCCAGGCCCATCAGCGGCACCGTGATGTCCCGGCCGTCTGGCACCAAGCCCCGCCGATAGGCATAGGCGGTCGCCGCGGCAGCGCCCGCGAAAGCGATGTGGGGGCCGAAGACCGGGCCGAAGGCCACGTCGGCCAGCATCCCGCTCCCGCCCCCCGCAGCCGCCACGGCGCAGCCCACAAGCACCAGCAGCCCCGTGAACACGAATGACGGAAGCGTGCCGATCGCCGCCGCGAAGATGCCGCCGCCGAACGCGGCGGCGAGATAGCTCCATTCCAGATCCATGGTTCCTTATCCCACGCCTCGCCGTCCGCCTCTCAGAGCGGCAGCAGCGCTTGGCCGCCGATCGGGAGCTCCGCTAGCTCGTCCACCAAGGTGTGCAGGTCCTGGGGATTGTTCAGCAGGTCGGCCTCGGAGACCTCCACCACGCGCAGGTCGGTAGCCGGGTAGCGGTCGAAGAAGTGGTCGTAAGCTCGGACGGTCGCCTCCAGATAGGCGTCCGACACTCGCGCTTCGGGCCCGGACGCCAGCCGCTCGCGCAGCAGTTGGGGCGTCGCCCGGATGTAGACCACCATTCCGGGCGTGGGAATCTGCGGGCGCAGGTGCTCGTAGTACGAGTCGTAGATCGCAACCTCGTCGTCGTCCAGGTTGAGGTAGGCGAAGAGCTTGTCGCGCTCGAACAGGTAATCGGATACGACGGGAAGCTTCGATGTCTCGATGTGCGCCTCCGTGCAGAGGGCGTAGCGCCTCATCAGGAAGTGCATCTGCGCCCGGAAGGCCGCCCCCGGTCGGCCCATGTAGAAGCCCGCCAAGTGAGGGTTCGCCGTCTCGTCGAGCAGCAGCCTACCGTGCGCCCGGTCGGCGAGCGCCGTCGCCAGAGTCGTCTTGCCGACGCGCAGAGGGCCTTCGATCGCGACGTAGTGGCCGATCTTCGTCACGTCCCTCTCCCGAAGTCGAGCAGGGGCTGGGACCTTCGCGGCGACGGCAGGTTGAAGTACTCGAAGGCGTTCTCCGTGCCGACACGCCCGCGGCTGGTGCGGTCCAGAAAACCGAGTTGCATCAGGTAGGGCTCGTAGACCTCTTCGATGGTGGAGCGGTCCTCGCCGACCGACGCGGACAGCGTGTTTAGCCCGACCGGCCCTCCGGCATACTTTGAGAGTATCGTTTGCATGATCCGGCGGTCGATCTCGTCCAGGCCGAGAGGGTCGACCTCGAGCATGTCCAGCGCCGTGCAGGCAACGTCATGGTCTACTCGTCCGTCGGCACGCACCTGGGAGTAGTCCCGGACACGGCGCAGGAGGCGGTTGGCGATGCGCGGCGTTCCGCGCGACCTCTGCGCGATCTCGGTCGCCGCATCCTCGTCGATCTGCACCCTGAGAAGCTCCGCCGACCGGAACACGATGCGCGTCAGGTCGACCGCGTCGTAGGGGTTGATGCGCAGTGTGATTCCGAATCGCGAACGCAGCGGCGAGCTGATCAGGCCTTGGCGGGTTGTTGCTCCGACCGCCGTGAAGCGAGCCACGGGAATCGAGTGCATACGCGCGCCGGTCCCGGCTCCCACTATCAGATCCACGCGGAAGTCCTCCAACGCCGCGTACAACATCTCCTCCACATCCGGCAGCAGGCGGTGCACCTCGTCGACGAAGAACACCTGCCGCTCCTGCATGCTGGTCAGCATTCCTGTCAGGTCGAGCTTCTTCTGCAGCACGGGCCCTGAGGTGAAGTCCGCTCGAACCTCCATCTCGTTTGCGATGATCGTCGCGAGCGTGGTCTTCCCGAGGCCCGGCGGCCCGTACAGCAGGACATGGTCCAAGGCCTCGCCGCGCTTTCGTGCGGCCTCGATGGCGATCGAGAGGTTTTCCTTGACAGCCGTCTGCCCGATGAATTCGGACAGGCGGCGCGGCCTGAGCGCGAGGTCGACCGAGCGATCCTCCTCCGAGGCGGACGCGCTTACGATCCTGGTCTTGGCCATCGGTGGGGACCGCTAGCGCTTGATGAGCTGCATCGCCTCGCGGAAGAGCCTCTCAAATTCCGCGGGCGCTCCCTTCCGCCGCGCCGCTCGCACCGCCCTGGCGGCGGCCTGAGCCTTGGAGCCTAGGCCGACCAGCACGCTGATCACCTCTTCCTCCACCGCCGCGGCACCTCCGGCACCTTCCTCTGCTGCGTCCCCGAAAGCATCCAGCTTGTCCTTCAGCTCAAGTATGATGCGCCCGCCGGTCTTCTTGCCGACCCCCGGTATGCGAACAAGGGCCTTGGTGTTGCCCGTGCGGATCGCCCCCAGCAGCTGGTTGGTCGGGAGTCCCGAGAGGAGGGTCAGCGCCAGCCGGGGCCCGACGCCGCTGACTTCGATGAACTTCTCGAAGAGTCCCTTGTCCCTTGGGTTGTGGAAACCGAAGAGCGAGATCGCGGCGTCGCGCATGTGCGTGTGCACGTGCAGGAAAGCCTCGTCGCCTGGCTCGCCCAAGTGCGAGTACGTCTCCACCGGGACCGAAACCTCGTAGCCCACGCCTCCCGCGTCGACAACGACCTTCCCGGCCTGCTTGTCGGCGATTCTACCGCGCAGCGTAGCGATCATCGGATGCCGGACGGGGGAATTATACCGAGTCTCCCCGGATCTCGATCCGTCTGGCACCCTCTCCCTCAAACCCCAGACGAACTTCTACCCGCTGCCCGGGCAGGTCCAATTCGAACCGCTCGCCCCATTCGACGAGCACAACGGCGCGCTCGTCCCAGATGTCTTCGAGGCCGAGCGTCTCGACCTCGGGCACGGTGTCTAGGCGGTAGAGGTCCAAGTGGTAGACCTTCGGGTCTCCGCGATATTCGCGGACCAGGGAGAACGTCGGGCTAAGCACGTCCTCGCCGCGAGCGGCGCCCAGCGCCTCGATGATGCCCTTGGCAAGTGTCGTCTTCCCGGCTCCCAGATCCCCGATCAAGAGGATCTGCGCTGGCGCCCGCACGAGTTCCGCCACGCGGGCACCCAAAGCCACCGTCTCCTCCGCAGACCGCGTCCGGAAGGTCACCGTCCCAAGGCCTCCGCGGCGGTCGGCAGGCTGCGGGCCAGATCTGTCGCCAGCATGCCTTGCTCACCAAAGTCGCGCACCGCCATCTCCCCCGCAAGGCCGTGCAGGTAGACCCCTGCCGATACCGTTTCCAGGATCCGGCGCCGAGGGAACTGGGCCAGCAGGGCCGCGAGGATCCCCGTCAGGATGTCCCCCGAGCCGGCGGTCGCCATTCCCGGAGTGCCGGTAGGATTGACCACTAGGTCGCCGTCGGGATCGGCGATCAGGGTCCGGTTGCCCTTCAGCACGACGTGCGCCCCGCACTCCCGCGCCACCTGCCTCGCGACGGCCGGGCGGTTGCGCTGCACGGCCGATGTCTCCATGCCTGCCAGTCGGGCCATCTCGCCCGGGTGCGGCGTCAGGACCGTGGGGGCCGTTCGCTTCTGGATGTGCGCCCCCCTCACTGCCGACAATCCGTCGGCGTCAATCACCAGCGGCAGCGGGCAGGACTCGATCACTTTGGCCGCGAGTTCCACATTGGCCGCGCCCGTGCCCAGCCCCGGTCCCACGGCCACGACAGTCTTGCCGGTGAAGACGCTTGGCTCAAGAGCGTCCGCGCCCATTGTGCCGTCCGCAAGCGTCTTTGCCGGCTCCAGCATCAGCTCCGGCGTGTGCGCCGTCAAGGCCTGCGCCGCCGATTCCGCAGTGAGAACCGTGGCAAGCCCGGCACCCGCTCGCAGCGCGGCCATTCCGGCCATCAGGATCGCGCCCGGCTTCGACCGCGACCCGCCGATCGCCAACACATGACCGAAGGTGCCCTTGTGGGTGGACCGGTCGCGCCGGGCAGTGTAGGCGCGGGCGTCCTCGGGGCCGGAGAGCAAGAGGCGCGGACCGGGCAGCGCGTCCAGCACAGATTCCGCCGTGCCGATGCGAGCCACTGAGAGCCTCCCCGCGCGCTCGCATGCCGGCGGCAGGACTTGGCTCACTTTCGGGGCAGTGAAGGTCACGGTCCGATCCGCCCGCATCACCGGCCCCGGCGGCGCGAGTCCGCTGTCGCTGGGCAGGCCCGAGGGCATGTCGACGGCGATGATCTTGGCGCTCCGAAAGCTCGCGTTGACGTCGCCAATGACGTGTGCGGCCAGCCCTCTGGGCGCCCCTTTGATTCCGGTTCCGAGGATTGCGTCGACGATCAGTGTCGCGTCCGAGACGGCGGGCAGCAGAGCCGACCACTCTCCGAGGGTAGGCACCGCGCTGGCCCGGAAGTCCTGCGCCTCGAGCATCCGCCAGTTCGCCAGCGCGTCGGGAGAGAGCGACTCGGGCGCCGCAAGCAGGGCGACATGCAGGTCCAGCGCCGGGTGGAGCAGCAGCAGCTGGCGAGCGACCGCGAGGCCATCGCCTCCGTTGTTGCCCTTTCCGCACAGCACCACGATCTTTTCTTCGGACAGGCGACGGGACATGGCCGCGATGGAGCGGGTCACTGCGGCGGCTGCGCTCTCCATGAGCACTAGGCTGTCGACCCCGCGGTCCTCGATCGTGGCGCGGTCCGCCTCCCGCATTTCGGCGGCGCTCAGCACACGCCTCACCGCCGCCACCCCGGGACCAGGCGGTCGATGTTCTCCCTTGGGCCGACCACGATCAGCACGTCGTCCTCTGAAAGCAGCGAGCCGGGCGGCGGATTGAACTCCGGTGGGCTGCCACCTTTGGACAGTGCGAGGGGGATCAGGCCGAAGTCTCCCTGCAGGTTTGCCGCCTCCAGCGTCTTGCCGACCAGCTCGCTCCCAGCGCGGACGTGGCACTCGCCCATCTCCAGCCGTTGCTCGCTATCGGCCGGGGATCCGCCGATCTCGAGGAAGTCTGAGGAGTTCGGCCGCAGCAGTGCTTGGGCCAGCCGCCTCCCCGTGGCGGTGTACGGCATCACCACCCGATTCGCCCCTGCCTGCAACAGCCGGTTCTTGGCGTCTGTCGTGGATGCCCGCGCCACAATGCGGATGCCCGGGTTGAGCACCCTAGCGGAGAGCGTTATGTAGACGTTGTCGGCATCGCTGGAGAGGGCCGCCACCAGCCCGTTTGCAGACCGGACGCCGGCCAGTTGAAGGGTCTCCGGCGCAGTGGCGTCCTCGGCGAGCATGGGCACCTTGATCTCTCTCGAGGAGGCCTTCTCTTCCCCGCCAGACTGGTCGATCACGACGACCTTGGCCTTCTCCTTCCGTAACTGGTCCAGCACCCCCAGCCCGACGCGGCCCAGCCCGCAAATGATGTAGTGTCCCGCCATCCTTCGCAACATGCGCTTTTCTGCCCCCTCTCGGATGCGCTCCAGAATCCGGTACGAGATCAGGTACTCGGCCAGTACGCCGACCGCGACAAACGTGACGACGAACCCGAGCATGATCAGGGCGGAGTTGAAGTAGCGGCCTGTCCTGCTCAGTTCGATCGTCTCCCCGTACCCGATCGTGGTCAGCGTGATCAGCGTCATGTAGAAGCTTTCGAACAGGTCGGTTCCCTCGATGAGATGGAACCCGGCCGTGCCCAGCGTGAACGGGAGCAGGGTTGCGACAACTAGCAGCGTCAGGCGGCCGAATGGCCTCACCCGCCTGTAGAAGCGCATCAGGTTCTCCGCACGACCAGCATGGTCATGTCGTCATGCAGGGTCTTCGCCCCGGTCCATTGCAGCACGTCGTCCATCACGCCCTCGACGATCTCTGCCGGCGGCTGGCTGCTGCGCCTCAGGAGGGCCTCTTGGAGCCTAGTCTCCCCGAACTCTTGCCCGGACGGATCTTCCGGCTCGGTCAGCCCGTCCGTGTAGAGCGCCAGCAGGTCCCCCGGTTCGAGTGTCACGTGCGCCGCGCCGAATCCGACTCCTTCGAGTGCTCCTAGGACCATGCCAGTGACCTCAAGCGCGCTGACCTCGCCGCGGCGGACGAGCAGGGGCGGCAGGTGGCCGGCATTGCAGTACACCAGCGTGCTTTGTGCGGCGTCGTAGGCCGCGAACAGCAGCGTGGAGAACTTGTTGGACGCTGTGCTCGCGAACATGTGAGCGTTCACGCGGCCGACGATCCGCTCGATTGCCGGTCCAAGGCCCTGGGCCCCGGCCCTTGCGATCTCTCCCAGATGGGCGCGAATTGCGGAGTGCAGCGAGGCCATCACCAAGGCAGCCGAGATCCCCTTGCCCGACACGTCTCCGAAGGTGACCGCCAGCAGGCCTTCGCGGGGCTCGAGATAGTCGTAGAAGTCCCCGGACACGACGCGCGCCGGACGGCACACGCCCAATACCTGGATGCCCTCGACCGCCGGCACGGTGGATGGAAATAGCCGGGCTTGCACTTCGCGCGCGATCTCCAGCTCCGCCTCCAGCTGCTGGCGCTGCTTGGACTCCTCGATGAGCCCCTCCAGCGAGGCGGTCATCGTGTTGAAGGACCGCGAGAGATCGCTTATCTGGTCGGAGCCGGCGATGGGGATGCGGTGGCTGAAATCCCCGCGATTGACTCGGCGGGTGCCCACGTACAGGTCGTTCACGGCGCGCGTCATCGTGCGCGTGATCGACGCGGCGACGAATAGCGACAGCAGCAAGTTCAGCGCGAATGTCGCGACCAAGCCGATGCCGAAGAACGTGAAGATCCCCATCGTCAGATCGGTCTCTTGGCCGAAGATTCGCTGCCACAGCGCGAAGGGCCGCGTCTGCAGGAGGTAGGTGGCCCTCACCGTGTCCCCGCTTGCCCAGTCCGTGAACTGCGCTTGGATGGGCCAGCGGACCAGCCAGTCGAGGGCATTTGCCGCGGGCGGCAGGTCCGATCCTTCCGCGACCGGCGGGTCCGCTCGCGGGTCGACCTCCCGCAGCCTGAGGCTGGGATTCGTTCTTGTGATGTCCTCGGTCCGGCCTGGCACCAGGGCCAGAACGCGCCCCGGCCCGGAGGCCTGTCGGGCGGTGGCGGCCAGGAAGAGCGTGTCCCCTCTGCGCAACAGGACTTCCCCGGCGGGCGGATCGGCGGGCCTCTCCAAGCCTCTCCAAGCCTCTTCCGGGATCGACGCCTCCAGTCCTTCGAGGCGAACGTCCAGCAGCAGGCCCGGAATGGAGCGGCTAGCGCGTCCGTGGAAGCGATTCGCAAAGGCCAGCCGCTCAGCGGGCGGAAGATCCTCGAGTTGCCACAGAAGCGGCTTTGCCACCGCTGCCACCCGCTCGGCCTGTCTGAGGAAGTCCGTCGAAACCGTGTGTGCCGCTAGGGGTCCGAACAGCAGCAGCAGGCCCCATGCCACGATCAGCGCTCCCAGCGAGACGGGCAGGAAACCGACGAGCAAGAAGACCGCCACCATCCTGTGACGGACCCTCCAAAGCAGCTTCTTTGCAAGCTGCCTGCCCAAGAAGAAGATGACCCGCGACAGCAGGACGGCGCCGAGCGCCGACGCCGTGATGAGCGCCAGCCAGGCCGCACCGGCCAAGCCCGGAGCAAGGTCACGCGTGGTCCAGAGCAGTGCCGCTGTACCGGCCGCGAGCCCGAGGGCCGCCACTAGCCTGCCGGGTCGCAACCGGAGCACCGCCCTGACCATCCTAATTCAATGCGACCGACTCGCGGCCGCGCACATCCGCCGGTGAGATCCTGAGCCGGAAGGCTAGCTCGTGCGGAGACGTCAGGCCGGGGCACCGATCTCCCCGCCACATGCTTCGGCAAATGCGGCGTGGAATTGGTCTCATCCTTCCGGAATCCCGCTACACTGATTCTGAGTATGCTCCCAACGGCCTCGAGATCAGCGCTGCTGGCCGCTCTGGCCTGCCTTGCCCTTGCCGTGGCGCAGGCCCCTGGCACTCAGGTCCTGCTGGTCGACGTGGACACGGTCATCCATCCGCTGACCGGCGAGATCGTGCGTGACAGCTTGGCGGAGGCCTCCCGCGTCGGGGACCGCGCGGTCGTGCTGCGTATCAACACGCCCGGAGGACTCCTGGGCACGACCAATGAGATCGTCCAGGCGATCTTGGCTTCTCCCGTGCCCGTGATCGCCTACGTTTCCCCCAGCGGCGGCCACGCCGCGTCCGCAGGATTCATCATCCTCGTCTCCGCCGATATCGCGGCCATGGCGCCCGGCACGAACACGGGGGCTGCGCATCCGGTCCTCGCGCTCGGCGGCGAGCTGGAGGGAGCGATGAAGGCGAAGGTCGAGAACGATACGGCTGCGTCGCTGCGGGCCGTAACCGACAAGCGCGGCCGCAACAGCAAGCTTGCCACCGACGCCGTGCTGAAGAGTTCCTCCTTCACCGAGGAGGACGCATTGGAGTCTGAGCTGATCGAAGTCATCGCGACCGACGTCAGCGACTTGCTGCGACAGGTCGACGGACGCACGATCACCCGTTTCGACGGGCGCGAGGAGATCCTCGACCTGGACGGCGCGACAGTGCGCACGTACGTCCCGAACCTTCGCCAGCGGGTCCTGCTGCCGCTTGTGGACCCCAGCCTTGCGCTGCTTGTGCTGGTTCTCGGGGCCGCAGGGATCTACGTCGAATTCACGAACCCTGGGCTGATCTTTCCCGGCGTGGCGGGTGGGATCCTGCTCATCGTGGGCCTGATGGCCATCACCCTGCTTCCGATCAACGTCGCGGGAGCCGCTCTGATCGTGCTGGCCTTGGGCCTGTTCGTTGCCGAGGCTTTCACTCCGGTCAACGGGATCCTGGCGGCGGGCGGCGTGGTCGCAATGGTGCTCGGGATCGTCATCCTGATCGACTCCGACGTCCCCGAACTCCAGATCGGGTGGGTCACGGCAAGCGCCATCACGCTGCCCTTCGCTGCAATCTCGGTGTTCCTGCTGCAGCTCGCGCTTCGCTCGTTCCGGATCAAGACCGCTACTGGGGCGGCGGCGATGGTCGGCCAGACGGCGCGAGTGCGCCAGGCCCTCGATCCGGAGGGCACCGTGTTCGTCCAAGGTGAGATCTGGAACGCGCGCGCGAACTCGACAGCTCTCGCTGGCGAGTCCGTCCGCGTGCTGGCGGTCGATGGCATGTGCCTGGACGTTGAGCCGATCCGCGACTCGAAGGGGCCCTGAACGTAGTAGCGGGCCCGGGCGTTTGCCCGGCACCGGGCCTCGGAGTATCCTCAGAAGTGGTCGGCTCTGGCCGCGCCACCCGCCCCAGACTAAGGAGAACCGCCGTGGACTTTGCCCCCATGATCCTAGCCGCAATCGTGGCACTCTACCTTCTCAACTGCATCAAGATTCTCGCCGAGTACGAACGGGGCGTGATCTTCCGGCTCGGCCGCCTGCTGCCCAGTGCCAAGGGGCCGGGGCTCATCTTCGTGTTCCGCCCAATCGACAGGATGGTGCGCGTCCCGCTGCGCGTGGAGACGATGGAAGTGCCGTCGCAGGATGTCGTCACGCGCGACAACGTAACGGTCAAGGTCAGTGCGGTGGTGTTCTTCCGGGTCATGGAGCCCTCCAAGGCTGTCGTGCAAGTGGCGCACTACATCCACGCGACTTCGCAGCTGGCGCAGACCCGTCTGCGGTCCGTCCTTGGCGAGGCGGAGCTCGACGAGTTGCTGAGCGAGCGCGAGCGGCTAAACTCAAGCCTCCAGTCCACGCTGGACGAGCAGACGGGAGTGTGGGGCATCAAGGTCCAGGCGGTTGAGGTCAAGCATGTTGACCTGCCGGAGCAGATGATCCGCGCGATCGCCAAGCAGGCGGAGGCCGAGCGCGAACGTCGCGCGAAGGTCATCCATGCCGACGGCGAGCTGCAGGCCGCGGCCAAGCTCACGGAGGCTGCGCGCCAGCTGAGCGGGCAGCCCGCGTCGATCACGCTGCGCTATCTCCAAACGCTCACTGAGATTGGCGCGGAGAAGAACACCACGATCGTTCTGCCGCTGCCGGTGGACCTGTTCAAGGGCATTGCGAAGTGGGCCGCCCGCCACGGCGACGCCCCGGCAGCCGACGACGCCTGACGCCGGCCCGGGCTGGGATTCGGCGACCGTCCCGATTCTTCCCGACCAGGCCCGCTGCCGACGGGGCCCCCCCATCGCGCGACATTCTGCGCTAGAATCGCTGCGATGGCGAGACGCGCCGGCGATGCGGTGGAGGTCGTCTTCGGAGCCAAGCAGCTCTTCTTGGCATTCTCGGTCGTTGCCTTTACGCTGGCGGGAACTTTCCTAGTCGGCGTCGAAGCCGGACACAAGCGGGCCCAGCGCGGGGTGTCCAGCCCCCTCGCGTTCTTGGAGCGCAAGGCAGACGATCACACCGGTCAGGTCCCGATCCCGGACGTACTCCTCAGAGAGGAGGAGATGGAGCTCGCCAAGGCTAGGGCCATCGAGAAGGCTGCCCAGGCCGCCATCGAACGCCAGAAGCCACGGCCGGTGGTCTCCGCCTCCGAGAGCGGGCAGTCTGCTCTCGAACCGCAGGCCGATACGCAGCCGCCGCCGGTTCAGCCCCCGGTCATGAGTGCGTCCGAGGCCGGACGAATCCAGATTCAGGTCGCCGCCCTGAAGAATCGTTCCAACGCCGACGGGTTGGTTGACTGGCTGCGCAACCAAGGCTTCCAAGCCCACGTCGACGCTGACGGGACTGATGGATTCCTTCGCGTCTACGTCGGCCCGTTCGAGGAGGCCGAGAGCGCGGCAGCCGTCCAGCGGCGCTTGGAGCAGGAGGGCTTCAAGCCCATGATCCGCCGCTTCTGACCCGAGCGCCGGGCCGCGCAGACCTCAAGGGCGGCGCGGACCGCGGCTGCGCTCCTCGACCGCGCGCTCCAGATCGTGCTGCTCGTCGAGCAGTTGCACGAAGCTCGCCAGGCGGTCCGCGTCTACAATGCCGTCACTCACCGCGCCCCGCACGCTGCATTCCGGCTCGGCGCGGTGTGTGCAATCCCGGTACCGGCAGTCCGCGCCTAGCCTAGCTATCTCCGGGAACACGCGCCGCACTGCCTCCGGACTGCTCCACGGGAGAAGCTCGCGGATCCCGGGAATGTCCATCAGCAGGTAGCCGCGGGGATGGAGGACCAGTTCCCGTCTTGTAGTCGTGTGGCGGCCCCTCCGGTCCTGCGCCCGGACAGCGCCGACTTCCAGCAATTCCGACCGCACAAGGGCATTGACGAGAGAAGACTTGCCTACCCCAGACGGTCCGGCCAGTGCCGCAGTCCGGCCTGGCTGCAGCAGCGATTCCACCTCGGAAATCCCGCGCCCTTCGGTGGCGCTCGTCACGACCACCGGAAAGCGTGGCTCTGCGCGGCGAACGATCGCGGCCTCCGCTGCCGGATCCGCGCACAGGTCTGCCTTGTTCAGCACGATGACGGGCTCGGCGTCCGCGGCCAGCGCGCATGCCAGGTAGCGCTCGATCGGTCGGAGGCGGAGCTCGCGGTCCAGGCCAGCGAGGATGACCGCTGTGTCCACGTTGGCTGCCAGGATTTGCCGCTGGGCCAAACGCCCCGGTCGGGCGCGAGCGAGCGCGTTGCGCCTCAAGAGGACTTGGCGGGCTATCCGCCTTCTCGGCTCAAACAGCAGCCAGTCGCCCACCGCCGCCGGACCTACGTTGCGGGGCAGGCTGACAGACACCTTCCGGTCGGCGGCGAACACGTGCGCGCGTCGCGCCGTCGCAAGGCGTACCCGGCCCGCCTTCAATCTGCGCTGGGGGCCGGCCTGCTGCTGGAAGAACGGCCCCCAACCGTATCGCTCAAGCGCCATGCGGAGGAGGCCCGTCGCCAGCGGGGATGCGGCGCTGCGAGGCAGCCAGCGTGTTGGACATGAGCATGGCGATCGTCAGCGGGCCGACGCCACCGGGGACAGGCGTATAGGCGGCAGCGACCTCGGCCACGTGGCGAGGATGGACATCCCCGACGAGTGCGCTGCCAGTCTTCCGGAACCGATCTAGGCGCGCCGTATCGTGACCAAGGATGCGCTCAGCCTGTGCTGCGTCGCGGATGCGATTGATCCCGACGTCCAGCACGACCGCGCCCGGCCGGATGTACTCGCGGGTCAGCATGGCGGGGCGCCCCGCCGCCGCGACGAGAATGTCGCCTTCCCTGCAGACGCCGGGCAGGTCGGACGTCCGAGAATGGCAGACGGTCACTGTGGCGTGCTCCGCCAGCAGCAGCATGGCTGTGGGCTTGCCGACGATGTTGCTGCGGCCGACGACAACGGCACGGCGGCCCCGGATCCCGATTCCGCTGCGCTTGAGGATTTCGATCAGGCCGCTGGGGGTGCAGGGCGCCAAGCAGGGCTGACCCGAGACCAGCCTGCCGACATTGACGGGGTGAAACCCGTCGACATCCTTCTCAGGGGCGATGGCCGCCAGCACCCGCTGTGCGCTGATGTGTGCCGGCAGGGGCAGCTGCACCAGGATCCCGTCGATCTCCTCCCGCCGGTTGAGCCGCTCGACCGTGCCCAGCAGTTCGTCCGTGGTTGTGCTGGCCGAGAGCCTGAGCGTCTCGGAATGCGCGCCGATCCGCCGGCAGGCCCGGATTTTGTTCCGCACATAAATCTCTGAGGCTGGATTGTCGCCGACCAGCACGGCCGCAAGTCCGGGCCGCACGCCGAGCTGGGAGGCCTTCCGGACGCCTTGCGCCAGCTCGTGCAGGAGGATGTCGCGGATGGCCTTCCCGTCCAGAATCCTCGCTGCCATCCCGAACCAGAATCGTATCAGCCATGATCGGCAAGCTCGGGCCGGCACCTGCTCCGGGCCTTTCCTTTCTTCCTGCGGGCGGGCCGCAACGTTCGCCGTGATGCCAGTGGAGAAGGCTGAAGCACCCGTCGACTTGCTCGTGGCCATGCCCCATCGCCACGTCGGCCCCGCGCTCCTGCTACATTCTTCACGTCCGGCCATGATCCGCACTGCATTGCTCATAGCGCTGCTCCCGGCCTCCCTGGTGTGTGCCGAGGCGCCTTCCCATCCGGCGCGGGTGATCTCCATCGATGCCAAGGACCTCGCCCGTGCTGTCCGGGCCGCCCCGCCGCACGCCGTTCTCGTGGCCGATCGCGCCGAGCAGGTCGAAGTCTCCGAGACGGTCCGCGTGGACAAGCCGCTGACTCTGGTCGGGCTCAACATGCGGCTGCGCCCCGGGCTGGGGAAGGTGCCCATCCTGGAGGTGCTCTCCGAGGACGTGCAGATCCGCGAGTTCGTGCTGGTCGGGAACGGCGACAGCGTCGAGCAGGCAGACCGCGCGCCCCTGATCGTCGTGCGCCGCGGCCGGTTCGTCATTGAGAACGGGCGGACGGACAACAGCGCGAAGGACGGCGTGATGATCACTCCTGTGGAACGCTTCGGCGACATTGAGCACGGCGTCGTGCGCAACCTGACCGCTCGCGGCACTGTCCGGGACGTAGTCTCGATCGGCGGCCGGGGTGACGAGGGCCTGTTCGTCAGGCATCTGGTCGTAGAGAACATACGCAGTTACGGGTCGAAGCTCCGTGGTCCGGTGGAGGTTTCCGACGGCAGCGAGCACATAACGGTCCGGGACATCTATGCGGAGTCCAGCTTCTACGGCGTCGACGTCCAGGACCACAGCCGGCCGGGAATGGTCAATCGGCACGTTCTGATCGACGGTGTGCAGGTCCGCGACTGCGTGACGGCCATCCGCACGGCCAACCGGGACTTCGGCCACGATGGCCTCACGATCCGCAATGTCTCCGGCTCGGATTTTCGGGCAGAAGGGTCGTGGTCGCCGCTTCACGTGCGCAACACGAGCAACGTCCTGATCGAGAATGTGCTCCTCGCCGGCGGCCCCACGGACCGGCCTTGGCTGGTGGCCGAGAACGTCCGCAATCTCACACTGCGGAATGTCACGGTGGTGGGGGCGGCTCACGACGGCGCCGCGATTGAGGTGCGCGATCCGGACACTGCGCTGCTGGACAATCTGGTGGTCTCGGGTGATGCCCGGCCCGGCCTGGCGGTGAATGTTGTCCTGGCAGCGCAGCGGCGCTTGGGGCCGCTGCGCATACGCAACGTGGTCGCGACTGGCGTGCGGGACGTGGGCATCGCCGTCTCCGCTATGCCCGGGGCAGTCGGCTTGGATGCGTCGCTGATCACTGATAACCTTGCCACCGTGCGAGTGGCGGCCGACTCCGACCGTACGGTCCTCGAGCGCAACTTGTAGACCGACGCGCCCGCCTCCGCACGGACTCCGAAGGCGGCAGGAATGGGCCGGCCGCTGCGGTATCGTAGGGCTTCGCTGGCCGCCCCGCCCGGGGAACGAACGATTGTGAGCCAGTTGCAGCAGCTCCTCGGTCGCGAAGTCCTTTCTGGTTCGGTCGACCGGGTCGTCTTCCACAACGCGGAGACCGGCTTCTGCGTCTTGAGAGTCCAAGTGCGGGGGCTGCGCGAGCCGCAGGCGGTCGTCGGGCAGATCCCCACCGTGAGCCCCGGCGAATGGATCACCGCGACTGGCGAGTGGGACAACGATCGGTCGCACGGCCGGCAGTTCAAGGCGACGCACATCAAGGCCACCAACCCCGACTCCGCCGTCGGAGTCGAGAAATACCTCGGGTCGGACGCGATCCCCGGCATCGGGCGGATCTACGCTAAGCGGCTCGTCGCGAAGTTCGGGCCGGAGGTCTTCGACATCATCGAGAACCAGCCCGAGCGGCTGTTGGAGATACCGGGCATCGGGCGCAAGCGGGCCAAGAGAATCGTCGAGGCGTGGGGCAAGCAGGCCGAGACGCGGGAGATCATGGTGTTTCTGCGCGGTCACGGCATCGGTCCGTCGCGGGCTGCGCAGATCTACAGGCGGTACGGTGCGGATGCCATCCAGGTGCTGTCGACCAACCCCTACCGCCTGATAAGGGACATCCGCGGCATTGGCTTTGCGATAGCCGACGGGATCGCCATGAAGCTGGGTATTGAGCGCACAGCGCCCTTCCGCATCCAGGCCGGCGTGGACCATGCCCTGAGCGAGGCCCGCCGCGACGGACATTGCGGACTTCCCCGTCGTCAGCTGCTGCAGGTTGCGAGCGAGATGCTCGGAGTGCCGCGCGATCTGGTCGAGCCCGCAATTGCCCACGAGGTGGAGGCGGGCTGGGTGGTAGAGGACGAGGTTGACGGAACGCCCTGCGCGTTTCTCGCCCGCCTGCACCGCGCCGAGCAGGGCATCGCCCAGAGATTGGCAATTCTGGGCCAGGGCACGCTGCCTTGGCCTGCGCTGGACGCGGACCTCGCCATCCCTTGGTTCGAGCGGCAGTCCGGCCTCAGACTCGCGCCCGAGCAATGCGAGGCCGTTCGCTCGGCGCTGGCGTCCAAGGTGCTGATCATCACGGGCGGGCCGGGCGTCGGCAAGACCACGCTCTTGAAGGCGATCCTCGCGATCTTGGGTGCGAAGGGCGTTGAATTCCTGCTCTGTGCTCCAACCGGCCGGGCGGCGAAGCGCATGTCTGAGGCAACTGGATCCGAGGCCAAGACGATCCATCGCCTTCTCGAATTCGATCCGAAGGCGGGCACCTTCCGCCGCGATGCCGCTTACCCTCTCGAATGCGACCTGCTGGTCGTGGACGAGACTTCGATGGTCGATGTGCCCCTCATGGACGCCCTGCTGAAGGCCGTGCCGCTCGGTTCGGCGCTGTTCCTCGTCGGGGACGCGGATCAGCTCCCGTCAGTCGGTCCGGGCAGGGTGCTCGGTGACCTGATTGATGGCGGTGCGGCCCGGGTCGTTCGCCTTGTCGAGGTCTTTCGGCAGGTCGCCGACAGCCACATTGTGCGCAACGCCCACAGGGTCAACTCAGGGGAAATGCCCAATCTGGAAAAGCCCGATGGCGACAGCGACTTCTACTTCTGGCCGGTCGCGACCCCGGACGCGGCGGTACGGCGTACGGTCGAGCTGGTGAGTTCCCGCATCCCGAAGCGGTTCGGCTTCGATCCTGTCCGCCAGATCCAGGTGCTGTGCCCCATGAACCGTGGCAACGCCGGCACGGTCACGCTCAACGCGGAATTGCAGAGAGCGCTCGTCCCCGCGGACGCCGCGAGCGTCGAGCACTCGGGGCGGACCTACGCGGTCGGCGACAAAGTCATGCAGGTCGAGAATGACTACGATCGGGAGGTCTACAACGGAGACATCGGGACGGTCGCGTCAGTCGATGAGGACCGCGTCAGCCTGCACGTCAATTTCGACGGCCGTCTCGTGCCCTATCGCAAGCGGGATTTGGCGTCCCTGGTGACCGCGTTCGCCATCACCATCCACAAGAGCCAAGGGTCGGAATACCCCGCCGTCGTCATTCCGCTCCTTGACCAGCACTACGTGATGCTGCGGCGCAACCTCATCTACACCGCGATCACCCGCGGCAAGCGGCTGGTGGTGCTCGTGGGCCAGAAGAGCGCTGTGGGCTGTGCCGTGAGGAACTCGTCGGAGTCGCGGCGTTGGTCCACCCTTCGCACGGCCGTTCAGGCCGCCCGAGACGGCTGAAGCCAACTGAATCTGATTCTGCGGTCAGGCGGCCCCACCGGGGAGTTCGCGGAGCCGGCCTCGCTCGAAGCGCAGCGTGCGGTCACACCGCGCCGCGAACGCGGCGTTGTGGGTTGCGAGGAGCATGGCCAGCCCGCGCTCGCGAACCAGGCCCAGCAGCAGCCGCATCACGCCGGCCCCGGTCCTCTCGTCGAGGTTGCCGGTCGGCTCGTCCGCCAGCAGAAGGGCAGGTTCCGATACCAAGGCCCGGGCGATGGCCACGCGCTGCTGCTCCCCGCCGGAAAGTTCTCCGGACTGGTGGTGCAGGCGGGAGCCCAGCCCGACCCGCTTCAGGAGCCGCCGGGCGGGCTTCAGGGCCTTGTTTGAGGGGATGCCCCGGATCCGCAGCGGCAGCCCCACGTTCTCCGCTGCGGTGAACTCGGGCAGCAGGTGACAGTTCTGCCAGACGTAGCCAATCTCTCGGTTGCGGTAGGCTGCGAGCTGTCCGTCATCGAGTCCGTCCAGCGCCTTCCCGCGGAACAGGACCCTGCCGGCAGTGGGCCGGTCGAGGGCTCCCAAGATGTGGAGCAGCGTCGACTTGCCGGCTCCCGACTCGCCGACAAGCGCCACGCTCTCGCCGCGCCGGATCTCGAAGGCCAAGTCGCTGAAGATCGTGAGGTCCTGCTGTCCCGTGCGAAACGTCTTGCCCAGCCCTTCGGCCCGGATCACGGGATCCCCCATCGGCTAACGACCCTTGATCGATCCTAGCGCGAGGATGCTTGCGACGACGCTGTCCGGGTCCACCGCCGCGTCGATGCGCTCGTCGGCACGTGAGTAGGACTGCCGACGAGCGGCGTGCAGCTTGTCGAACGCGGACCGGTCTCTCGCCAGCGGACGGTGGGTCGCCCCGCACACTCGGCCCCACAATACTTCCGAGCCTGCGTCCAGCCACAGCGTTAGGCCGGCTTCCCGCAGGGCTTCGCGGTTCCTCGCGAAGGCGAACGTCCCACCACCAAGGGCGACCACGCGCCGATTGCCCGTCCGGATCAGAGCCGCCTGTTCCAGCAGGGCTTCATGCTCGGCCTTCCGAAAGCCAGACTCCCCCTTGTCGGCGAAGATCTCGCTGATCGCGGTGCCCTCGCGCCTCTCGATCTCCTCGTCGAGGTCGACAAAGGGCCAGGCCAGTTCGTCGGCGAGCAAGCGGCCGACGGTCGACTTTCCCGAGCCCATGAACCCGGCCAGGTAGATTCCCGCCGGTCCGCATGCCCCTGGACTTTGCTCTGTCATGCGGCCTTGCCCACGCGCGCCATCCGGAGCATCCAGGCCCGCGCGGCCGTCGGCAGGGCCCGCTCGAATGCGACAAGCAGCCAGCCGTGGCGGGGCACGACGACCGTCCGCCTGCCCTTGCGGGCCGCGTCCACGATGGCAGCGGCGCACTGGTCGGGGGAGATTGCGAGCCTCTCGGAGCCTGGCAACGGCACCTTGGTGGAACCTTGTAGCATGTTCCTGCCGAACGGCGTCCTCACGAACCCCGGGCAGGCAGACAAGACCCTGACGCCGCTGCCGCGAAGCTCCGCCCGCAGGGCGTCCGCATACGCGTTGAGCGCGTGCTTGGACGCCGAGTAGACCGCCATGCCGGGCAGGGCGACCTTGCCCGCGACAGAGCTGACCATCACGATCGTGCTGTTCGGCGCCATTACCGGCTTCAGCCTGCGGGTGATTTCGACGGGCGCCAGAAGATTCACCGCCATGAGGCGTAATGCCTGCCCGGGGTCGGTCGCGTCTGCCGGTGCCCGGATTCCGACGCCAGCGCAGTGGACGACGATGTCGAGACTGCGCGTCGCCGCGAGCACCTCGTCGCAGAACTCAGAGAGCGACGCTGCGTCGGCCAGATCTGCGGCCAGCACGCGCGCCTTCCCGCACTCTTGTGCGATGGCCTCAAGCGCACCGGCCCGACGGCCGGCCAGCAGGAGCTGCGCACCTTCGCGCGCCAGGAGGCGGGCGCAGCAACCGCCGATTCCGGACGAGGCGCCCGTCACCAAGGCCGTCTTGCCGCGGAATGTCATCTCGGCGGCGCTGTGACAGCAATCAGCAAGCGCGGAAGCGCATACTGTACCATGCGGCACTTGGGCGCCTGCGGGTTTCACGGAAGGACCCCAGCCGCCGCGCGTGCCGGGCGCATGATCCGAATCGCCAACGGGCAAGGGTTCTGGGGGGACTGGCTCGAGGCGCCCCGACGGTTGGTGCAGGGCGGGCCGCTGGACTTCCTCGTCCTCGACTACCTATCCGAGGTAACCATGGCGATCCTCGAGAAGCAGAGGCGCCGAGATCCCTGCAAGGGCTACGCAACCGATGCCGTAGGCCTCATCGCCGAGCTCCTGCCAAGCCTCATGCGCGGCGGTGTCCGCGTGGTGACCAATGCCGGGGGGGTCAATCCGCGCCAGTGCGCCAGGTCCATCTTGGAGCGGGCCCGCTCTGACGGTGTGCGAGGGCTCAAGGTGGCCGTAGTGCTCGGCGACGACTTGGGCGACCAGTTGGATGCGATCGCGGCTCGCGGCACCGACTTCGACACATCCGGTCCGCGAGTGCGGCTCTCCGAAATCCGCGACCGGGTCCTCAGTGCGCACGCCTACATCGGGGCGTTCCCCCTCGCCGAGGCGCTGGACTCGGGTGCGCATGTGGTCCTTGCGGGGCGCTCGACCGACACGGCGCTGACCTTGGCGCCCATGATCCATGAGTTCGGCTGGGGGGATCTCGACTGGGACCAGTTGGCGGCTGGCACAGTGGCAGGCCACATCATCGAGTGCGGGGCCCAGTGCACCGGGGGCAACTGCTCCCTCGACTGGCGGTCAATCCCGGACCTGGCCGACATCGGGTTTCCAGTGGTGGAGGCCCAGCAGAGCGGGGACTTCGTGGTGACGAAGCAACCCGGGACCGGAGGACGCGTCACAGTGCCCGACGTGAAGGAGCAGCTTCTGTATGAGCTGGGCGATCCCACCCGCTACCTCACCCCCGACTGCAGGGCCGACTTCACCAGCC
>JAJDWM010000048.1 GCA_022825595.1 Bryobacterales bacterium
CACGTCGGCCGGTCCGCAACCCCCATTAAACGTCGGACCACTGCCCGGCACACGCCTGAGTCTTGGGGCTATCCTATCGCCCGTCCACTTGGATCGCTCAAGTGGTTCGTAGAGATGCCTCTGTCAACGGTACCAACAGCAGGGTCTGGGGCTGAGGGACACATCCTCGCACCGCCCAGAACTCGAACGGCCAAGAGGGCCTCTCGGGCGACGCCTCTTCCCCGTTCTGCTGGCCACAGCGGGCTGCGATCAGCCTGGGGCGTTTGGCCCTGTCCCCAAGGATGCCGGAGGACGGGCGTGACGGCGAGCACGATCATGGCAGACGGCTACTGTTATCCGCCCTCGGCTACCAATCATGGCGAGGTTGTACGGCTCTCTCGAGCGCTTACAACGCTGACTTTGGGGATAGCCGACTTGAATCAGCGAACTGTCCGGACAATCGGGCTACGGGGCCTCTGGGCCCGCGGCTTCCTAGACTGACCTCGCAACCGCCGGCGCAAAGGCGGTTTCGCGGGTCCGCCTATGAGCGCTGAGCATTCGCATGAACTCGGGCATGTAGAGGTGTTGATCGAACCAGCCGCGCCCGCTGACCATGTTGCCAGAACGGACGCAGCCCTCATCGACAAATGTGGCCCCGCACACCTCAACGTCGAACTTGCACTTCGGAATCGTGGCCATCCGCCGACCTGCTATGACGTTGGCAGTCGCGACGATTTCGGCACCATGGCACACGACCGCCACGGGCTTCTCGTGGGCGAAGAAGTGTCGGACGATTCGCATCAGATCCGGGTCATAGCGGATGTACTCCGGGGCCCTGCCCCCCGTGAGAAACAATCCATCGTAATCGTCGGGATCGACATCCCGAAACGCGACTGTGGCTTCGAGGTGGTAGCTTGGCTGTTCTCTGGTAATGTCCCATCCGGGCGGGATCTCGTGCATTACCAAGGGATAGACGCGAGCATCCGGCCCAGCGACAACCGCCTCGTAGCCGTCCTCCTGGACGCGGTAGACCGGATAGAGCGTATCCATCGCCTCCGCAGCGTCACCGATCGTGATTAGGACTCTTGGCATCTCAGCAACTCACCTCCACAGTTAGGTCCGCAGCGGGAGACAGGCAACGGGCCCGTTCCCGGCGCTCGCCCACCGCCATTGTGGCACGGATGCGGCCCCACTCCTGTCGGTTGGGCCTGCCACGCTTGCCCGCAGGCACCTTACCTGCCTGTTTCGGATGCCGCCCGGGCCGGAACAATTCCCCAGAGTGGCTGACTCGGCCAAATCGGTGTCGTGAACTCCATCCCCTCGAGTTGTCGGTCGAGCCGTCGCCTACACCACCATCTGTCTCCAGCCGAGTCCGGACCCAGACCCCCAAATCGGTCAGTTTCTCACGGAGCGTATGGAGAGGACACCAGCCAGCAGCCGTGCGAGAATGTCGGGGCCATGCCGCCAGCCAAACTCAACAGCAGTACCACCAGACGGTCGTTCTTAGCGAGCGCAGCCGCAGGCGTAGCGGCCTTTTCCTGCTCCGAACCGGAGGAAGCCGCGCCAGAGCCCGACAGCCCAATGACAGAACATCCCATGAAACTCTCCCTCTCAGTACGGGTCGCCGAGTCCTTCTCCGACAAGCGCAACTCCGAAATGACGATCGACGAGCTGATCGCGATGGCGTCGGGCCTCGGGTACGAGGCTCTCTGCATGCGCGCCTCACAAGTCGGGACCCACACGCCCCCGGAGGTCGTGGCTGAGGTGGCCCAAAGGATCCGATCGGCAAACTTGGCGGTCTCCATGGTCACGGGGGACTTCGCCGTGCCCAGCAACAACGAGGAGGGGCCGATGCTCCTTCGAAACATCACTCCGTACCTGGACTTGGCAGACGCTCTGGGCTCAGACCTGATTCGCGTGTGCATGAAGAAGGACGAAGACATCGAGTTCGCGCAGAGAGCCTCCGACGAGGCCGCGGAGCGGGGCATCCGTCTCGCCCACCAGTCACACTGCGCCAGCCTGTTCGAGACCGTAGACGACACGGTGCGCGTACTGCAGGCGGTCGGACGGCCCAATTTCGGGCTGATCTACGAGCCGGCGAATTGGTTCATCGCCGGAGAAGACTACGGCATCGACGCAATCCGACGAGTGCAACCCCACCTCTTCAACTTCTACATCCAAAACCACAGGCTCACCCCCGACGGAGTTACCAACGTCACGACTTGGAAGAAGGGGACCGTCCCTGTGGATCACATCGGCGTGTGGGAAGAAGGCGGCGTCGACGTCGACGCGGTATTCGACGCAATGCATGAGGTCGGGTATGAGGGGTACCTGACGGTGCATCAAGCATTCGGGGACGTCATGCCGGTCGAGGAGGCAGTCCGTCGCAGCTACGAGCACCTTTACCCCCGAACCCTACGGCGAACAGGGTGAGAGGGCCGACGGGTTTGGCAATGAGGCCAGCAATCCAGCGGCGCCAGTTCTGCGCTGCCCTAGCAGGTGCCTCCTTGTACGGAGGCAGCGGGTGCAATGAGGCGACCGAGCCCCCGGCTACCGGCCTCAAGCTGTCCGTAGCTTGTGACATGTTTCGCGGCGAGGATGCAGGCCTGCCGTTCGATACGGCGGATCGCTCCGACCCGAGACCCGAGCCACGCACCAAATATGCGCCGGACGCAGCCCTCAACCTCGCCAAGAGTCTTGGCTTCGAGGGTTTTGAGATGTTCGACTGGCGGGGCGAAGCAGAACGGTCCGGTTACGCGGCCGCGCGACAGCGCCACGGCTTGGCCGCCGTTTGCATGACGGCCAACAAGGGCGTGCGGGCGCCAGGCTGCGGGCTGACCGATCCCACCGAGAGGGATGGCTTTCTCCGCGAGATCGAGACCGCCGCCCAGGCTGCTAAGGCTTTCGACTGCACGATGCTGGTCGTGCTGACGGGCTTCGAGCAGGCGGGCATCCCGCGCTCGTCCCAGA
>JAJDWM010000146.1 GCA_022825595.1 Bryobacterales bacterium
ACGAGCCGCACTTCCACTTCCCGCAACGCAACGTCGGCGGACCCCACCTCCGACGTTATTGCACAAACGAGAGTGGTTTGTCCACCCCCCTACCAAAAACTAACTAGTTAGCCTCCGTCCTGACTTTTGAAAAGCCCTGGCTGAGTGTCCAGAGCTTGCGGCAAGGGGCCGTGTCGTGAACGCGAGGTGGCACGGCGGCATCCGATCTCCGGCTGGGCGGAGCGGAGGAGTGCGCTGCTTGCAGATGTTTGAAACCGAATGGAGTGAAGACCGATGCCTGCGCGACTGCTCGCCGCCCTCGAGCGGCTCGGCACGCCGTCAGAGGATCAGGACCGGCATTCAAGGCTGTCCGAGCGGATCGATTGCACGGTGCTCAGGTAAATTGATGGGGTGCGCTATGCCAAGCTGCTGGTCATGATGATCGCTGCCGCCACCGGGGGCAGTGCGCAGGAGGAGGGCATGATCCCCCGCTGGCAAGTTGAGGACCTCGCCAGCGGCATCGTCAAGAATGTCGAGACCGCCCAAAAAGTCGTGAGAGCGCTTCGACCGGAGGTCTGGGTCGCAAAGGGGGCGCCCGAGGTCTACACCGAGCAGCACAGCACTCTCTTGCACGAGATGCAGCAGGTCAAGCTCGCCGCGGCAGCCTTGGCACGGCAGCCGGAGCGCCTCACCTATGCCGTGGATGCTTTCCTTTGGCTGGACCGCGTCGAGGCGCTGATCGGTTCCGTCTCCGGCGCTGTGCGCCGCTACCACAACGGCGCGATAGCGGACCTTCTCGACTCGGCGCGCAATCGGAATGCCGACGGAATCGCACTGCTCAAGCAATACACCCGGCAGCTGGCAGCCCACGTGGAAGAATCGATGGAAGTGGCCCACCGCGAGGCCCAGCGCTGCCGGTCCGCGATCATCAGCCGTCCATCGGAAGAGCGGTAGCGGCGCGGCCCCAACTCAAAAGGCGCCGGCACGCTCCTCGAAGTGCGTTGGCTTGCCGAGGCTGTGCCCGCCGCCGAGCATCCACCCAGCTATCCTTTGCACCATTTCGTCCACACCAACCAGCGGATCCGGGAACATTGCGCGGCAGCGCGACGCGTCACTGAGCAGCGCGGTGTCCCCCTCGGACCCATCGAACGTAGGTGAGATGCCGAGAGCCTGCCCGAACTTCCCGGCCAAGGCGCGCACGGCCAGAGCCTCCGGACCGGTAACGTTGAGCACCAGCGGAGGAGATGAGGCGCGTTCCAATAGGCGCAGGGCGACGGAATTCGCGTCGCGCTGCCAGATCACGTTCACGTAGCCCATCGACACGTCCACGGGGGTCCGTCCGCGGACGCGGTCCGCAATGTCCCGCAGCACTCCATAGCGCGGCTCCACAGCGTAGTTCAGGCGCATCAGCGCAACAGGCGTACCGAAAGCTTCGCTGAAGTGCTCCAGGATTCTCTCGCGGCCGAGGACCGACTGGGCATACTCCCCGACCGGGCCAGGCGGCGTGGACTCGTCCGGACCGCTGCCCGGAGCGGTGGTCAGGGAATAGACGTTGCCGCTGGAGAACGCCACGATCCTAGATGCCCGGAAGTGCTCGGCAACGAGGGCGGGCAGGTAGATGTTGCTCGCCCAAGTACGGCCTGGGAAGCCGCTTGTGCCGAACTTTCGGCCTGCCATCAGAATCACATTCGGCAGCCTCGGAAGCCGCCGCACGTGCCTTCTCCGCAACAGGTCGGCGCGGATGGTGCGGACGCCCCAGCTCTCAAGGCGCTCCCGCACGTCGGGATTGGAGAACCGCGACACGCCCACGATGCGGCGCGAAGAGCCGGCAGCGCACGAAGCGCGAAGGGCCAGCCGAGCCAGCGTCGGGCCCATCTTTCCCGCAACGCCGAGAATCACGAGGTCGCCCGAGAGCCGCGCCATTGCGGCCACGTCCGCGTCGGTGGGACGGGACAGGTCGTCCTCCAAGCGACGGAAATCCGACGCGCTGGCGAAGGTCATCTACGTCGGGACGGGGCTCCGGGCGGGGGGCGACTCGATCTCCTCAGGAAAAAGGGGCACGCCCTTGGGCGGAGGGAACCGCTCGCGCAGCTGCAACAGGCGCCTCCGCATGTGCTTCGTGGGCAACTGCTGCGGCCCGGCCTCGACGGTGATGTCGCAGCACAGGCCGTGAAGGTAGAGCAGCAGTGTGCGCTCCAATGCCATCAGCCGGTAACCGGCAAGCAAGTCGGCGTCGTTTTCCCCGCGATCCAGCCGCTGCAGCGCCCGCTTTGCGTTCCAGGCATAGCCATCCACCTCGCCCCTGACATTCGCCCCCAGTTCCCGGTCAAGCAGCGAGTTGAACGGGCCGGCCAGCACGTCTCCCATCGTCTTCCGGAGCGCGTGCGCCAGCTCGCCGTACAGCTCAAGGTGCGCGTCGTACGTGTCATCACCGCCGACTGGCAGGAACAGGAGGTTCCTCTCGCCCGCCTGGACGATCAGGGCCCCGTGCCGGGCGCTCTCCGAGGGTGGGCTGAACGTTATGCGGAGGTCGTCCTGGTCGAAGGCCTTCTCTGTGGGGCGCTCCAAGTACGGCACCAGCACGAGGCCCAGATTGGGCAGGTATCGCAGGACCTCCGGCGGCAGGGCCCCGAATGGCCCGAACACCAGCCGTTCAGTCTCCTCCTTGTCCATCGCGACCACGGAGAAGAAGGAGAGAGAGTCCCCGGCGGGGATCATCAAGTCCTCGCTGCACCGGACAAACTCCCCGACGGTCAGGTCAGTCATTCCTTCGAGCACTGCCAAACGCCAATCGTATCAGGGTACGACCCTGCCCAGCACGGCACCGGCCCACCGTAGTAAGGTCTATCGAGATGCAGCCAAGCGCCCCTCAGGCCGAACCAGTTCGGGACAGTTCCTCGAGAATCTACACCCCCGCGTTTGGCGAACCGCAGATGACGCTCCGGTCAGTCGCCGTCGGATGCCTGCTTGGGGGCGTCATCTCCTGCATGAACATCTACATGGGGCTCAAGATTGGCTGGTCGGTCGGCGGCTCGCTGATCGCCGCCATCCTGGGTTTTGGCCTGTTCATGGCCATCGGCCGGTCGCTGTCCGTCCTGGAGTGCAACATCACACAGACGTCCGGGTCCGCCGCAGGCACGATGGCGTCGGCCGCCGGGCTGCTTGCCGCGGTCCCGGCCATGCAATTGCTCGGCTTCGAAATCCCGCTGCCGGGACTGTTCGTGTGGAGCCTTTCGGTGGCCTATCTGGGAGTGTTCTTCGCCGTGCCCCTCCGAAGGCAAATGATCGAGGTCGACAACCTGCGCTTTCCCACCGGCACGGCGACCGCCGAGACCATCCTGGCAATGTTCGCAAAGGCCCGCGAGGCCGTCGATAAGGCACGCGCGCTGCTGTGGGCGGGGGCCGCTGCGGGCGCCTTCACGTTGGTGACCTACTTCTTCCCCGCCCTCGAGATGCCACCGGCAGAGCTGTTCGGAAGCGCGGCGTTGGCGCTCGCTGCGGCCTGGGGATTCCGCCTCTACGTGGGCCCCATGCTCTTCGGGGCGGGCATCCTGAT
>JAJDWM010000773.1 GCA_022825595.1 Bryobacterales bacterium
AGACGAACGCGCTCAACCCTGACGATTCCGAGACTTCCGCGAAGTGCGGCTGGGACATAGCCGAGGGCGGCAACAGCAGGCTTGAATGCGCACCCACCACGATCCAAGTCAGGAACAAGGCCGGACCGCGCAACTGCACCCCGATCACTGCACGCGACATCGTGCCTCGCGTGCCCAAGCATAGCGCTCACGAACCTTGGCTGGCTGATTGCGACGCGCCAAGTTGGGGGGGCTGGCACTCCTCGCTAGCTCTGCCTGATCCAAGCCGAGCTCTTGGACCTGGGCACAGCGTGCTCCCGGTCGACGCACCTACCGACGGAGCCCACCAGCAGTCCCGAACCCCATGACACGACTCGCCTGCCTCACGACGGGCATTGCGGCGAGTCTCTCCAAGGGCCCGCTTCAGCGGGGTCGGGGAGGCGCACGCCACCCGCTTGGACCCCCTCAGCATACGGGTGCTCTGCAGACGGGCGCGTGCCTTGCAGCTTGGGCAGGACTGGTAGCATGAAGCTGCCTTGGGCAGTCCGAATTGGTCCCGCTTGGGCCTTTTCTGGCGACCCGGGCCGTCGATCCGAAGCTGTTCGGAGGCTGGATATCAATGCGGGTCCTGGGAGAAGGAGCCTGAGGTTTCGGAGCCTGAGCTCGGGTCAGACCGACAACACATCTGACTTGGCATTGCGCGTCTCGAAGATCGCCACTCGCGAAGCGCCCATGGCCTTCGCTAAGACACTGCTCGCGGTTTGCCTTATTGGCGTACCATTCGCAGCGTCGGGAGCCGGAATCCCTCCAGAGGCTGCTAGCGAATTCAATCGAGCCGTTGGGGAATTCCGGTCGGGCAACTACGAAGCAGCGCTGAGGCTGGTCAGACCCCTCGAGCAGCGTCACCCGGAAGCGGCCGAGATTCAGCACCTGCTCGCGATCGTACTGGACCTGAACGGCATGCCCCTCGAGGCGAACGGCCACTTCGAAAAGGCCGTCTCACTGCAGCCTGATTCGGTCGCTCTGCGGACCAACTACGGGGCCAGCCTGATGCGCATCGGCCGGTCGCCGGAAGCGGCTGAGCAGTTCCAGAAGGCACTGGAACTGGATCCCGATCACGCGACCGCAAGCTTCAACCTCGGAACGATCCTGTTGCAGCAAGGCCGACCGGACGATGCATTGCCAAAGCTGGAGAAGGCCTTCTCGGTCCAGCCGGGCGTGTACCAGAACGCCTATCAGCTGGCCTACTGCCGATTCCTGGTCGGTGACTACCGAGGTGCGGACACGATTCTGGGAAGGCTTCCCGCTCAAGCGGCATCTCGGGACGAAGCTCGATTCCTTAAGGCCCTGACCGAACGCGCGCTCGGAGGTGCTGACCGCTCGAGGGAGACCCTGGAATCGATCCGGCCGCGGTTGGACCGCCAACCCCAGCTTCAGTTCCAAGCGGCCATCCTGCTCCTCAGCCAAGGACTCCTAGAGTCTGCCGAGGAGCTGCTCTCGGAAGTCACCCGGCGAGTCCCGTCGTCCTATGCGGCCCACCTCAATCTGGCCCGGGCTAGGCACCGGCTGGGCAGGCTGCCCGAAGCAAGGCTTGCCGCCAAGACCGCGCTGTCCCTAGAAGAAACGGCCGAAGTCCACCTGTTGCTGGGCGATCTCTTGGAAGACCGCGACAGCCAAGTCGAAGCGGTGGAGCACCTTCGCAGGGCGGTGGAACTGGAGCCCGTCGCCGCCAACTACTATGCACTGGGCCACGAATTCCTCATCCACTGGAATTGGGAGACTGCAGCCGAGGTGTTCACGACCGGACTGGCGCACCACCCGCGGTCTTGGGACCTCTGGGTCGGCAAGGGCGGTGCCGCGATGGGGCAGGGGCAGTTCGAGGAGGCGACGGCTGCATTCCTGAAGGCGGTGGGTTTGAGGCCCGACGATCTGGTTGGCTATCACCTGCTCTCGCAGGCCTTCGACCAAGCTGACGACGCCTTCGACGACGCGGTCCTTGCGTTTCAGACGCTCTTCGGGCGCAACGGCACAAGTCAGTGGGCCCGTTACTACGAGGCCTTGGCAACATTCCGCAAAGCCGTGCGGTCAGGAGACTACAGCGATGCGGCCGCACGGCTAGACGCCCTTCGAAGCGTGTTGGAGGAGAACCCTGCCTTCCTGGAAGCACACCTCCTCGTGGGGGAAATCCAATTCGAGTTGCGCGACTGGGCGGCGGCGGCGGAATCGCTCGGCCAGGCGGTCGGCATCGACCCCAATCATGTGACCGCACACTACAAGCTGGGACTGGCCCTGCAGCGATCGGGGCACACGGAACGGGCACGACAAACGCTTGAACGATACCGCGAACTCAAGGCACGCGAAGACGCGGCGCTCGGGGAGCGCGTGGCTGCGACGACGCGTTTCATCGTGGAACGCGATCAGGCAGCAGGAATCTCTGAGCCATAACTTCCGCGGCCCACCCGGCCCTGGCGTCTTGAGGCTGGCCCGCTTCTCCACTCGCTCCTCGATCCGGTGGGAGTGAGTGGTCTCGTCTGGCGGGATCAGCCCGTGAGAGCGTTGGTCGCGGCCGTGCCGTGCCGCCGATGCTCGCGCGTCGCCCTAGCGGCGGTTTCCGAGGCTGGTCACCGACCTGATCTGGGCGCTGAACCTCACGCTCGGATCGGAGAGCCCGTGATGGAATGTACAATGGCGGCTCAATCGGCGCCATGAACTTCGACTTTTCTCCCAAGGTTCGCGAACTCCGCTCAAGACTGCTGGGGTTCATGGACGAGCACATCTATCCCAATGAGGCGCTGTTCCGGGAGCAGATCGGACAGGGGGACCGCTGGGCGCCGCCCCCAATCCTCGAGGAACTAAAGCCCAAGGCGCGGGCGGCGGGTCTATGGAACCTGTTCCTGCCGGACAGCGAGCATGGTGCCGGACTCAGCAATCTCGAGTACGCTCCGCTGTGCGAGATCATGGGCCGGTCGCCGATGGCGCCTGAAGTCTTCAATTGCTCGGCACCGGACACCGGAAACATGGAAGTCTTGGTGCGCTACGGCACGGAGGAGCAGAAGGAGCGCTGGCTCCGCCCGCTGCTGGCCGGCGAGATCCGATCCTGCTTCTCAATGACAGAACCGGACGTGGCTTCGAGCGACGCGACGAACATCCGGTCGACGATCCGCCGCGATGGGGACGAATATGTCATCAACGGGCACAAGTGGTGGTCATCCGGCGCC
>JAJDWM010000780.1 GCA_022825595.1 Bryobacterales bacterium
TCCCGCCGGTCAGGACCGCCGTCTGCTCCAGACGGCTCTTGGCCGCCGGCACGAGTCCTTGCAACGATGCCCCGCGGGAGCGTAGGTTGCGCCAGGACTGCCCGCGCGCGTCGCTAAGGACAAGCGTGACGTGGCGAACGCGGGCCGGCGCCGCAGCCGCAGCCGGAGCCTGTTCCGGGATGTTGGCCACCGCTGCAGCGGTCAGCAAGTCGAGCTGCTCCGCCGTCAGGGGCGGCAGCACCGCGAGAAGGCCGCCGCGTTCTCCGTCCCCCTTGCCGCTGACGTAGGCCAGTCCTCCTCCCGGGAGGGAGGCCACAGCGGTAGGGAACCAACCCGTCGGAATCGCCCCTGCCGGTTCGGGCAGCGCCTCTTCGATGTTGACGACCAATAGGATGTTGTTGCCCGAGTTGGCGACATACAGCGTCCGGTTGTCGCGGGTGAGCCCCAGGGCAGTAGGCAGCGATCCGAGTGGGGACCCCGGGAGCGGCGCGACGCTGCGGGCGTCGAGGAATTCGAAGCGCGGCCCCTCGGCGATCCCAATCGTCCACAGATTGTCCGCGTGGGTGCAGGCCACAAACAGGCGGGCGACGAATTCCCGTCCCTCAGCATCTTCCGGAGCGCGAGGATCGCGCACCAAGCCTGGGACGATCCGGATATCGGTGGGGTGTTCGCCAACCGGAACGCGTTCCACCATCCTCCGGTCCGACAAGCGGTAGAGCCCGAGAGAGGCTTCTCCCCAGTGACTGACGACCAGATGCTCCCGGTCCGGCGTCAGGCGGGCTCGGTAAGGAGCCGCGCCGGTTGCGAACTCGCCGAGGACCAGTCCCGACTGCGTGTTGACCACAACGATCCGGTCCCGTAGCACGTCCAAGGCGTAGAGCAGACGCCCATCGCCGTCCAGCAGCACATCACCTATCAGAGAGTCGCACCTACCGCGGCACGGGCTGACCAGCGAGAACTCGCGCGTGTGGCGCAGCGCCCCATCGCGGAAGGCGATCTCCCAGACACTCCCCCGGGTTCCTCCGCCCACGTAGATCCTCTCTCCGGATGGATGGATCGTTAGGCCTAGCCATGCGTCCGCCAGTTCCGCTTGCCCGGTGAGCGCGTTGGTTTCTACGTCAATGGCGCTCAGCACAGGCGTCTCGTAGCCCGCTTGCAGCACCAGCAGGTAGCGGCCGTCACTGGACGGCTCGACGGCGATAGGCAGACTCGCAGTGGCGATCTGCGCTCCGGCGGGAGTGAGGCGCTGCCCCGTCGGCAGCAGGATCGTTCCGTCAGGCTGTCGGCCAAGACGGGGTTCCCCGGCGCCCGCGAGCAGCCCGCAGGCCAGCAGCCCGGCTGTGATCAGGGTCGTTGGGCGATCAGCGCGGCTGTGGCTTCGTTCTCGCATGTCTCGCGGTAGAGGAGTTGACGGAATCCGCCGAACAGTTCAGCGAGCTCGTTCTCGACAAGAAGGTGGTCGGGATTTCGCGGGCCCGAGCAGAATTCCCGCTGCCTCAGCGTGAAGGTCTTGTAGATGACGATACCGCCCCTGCGTGTGGCGCGCCGGAGAGCCGGGATCAGCGGGCGGTGAAGGTAGTTGAACACGGCCACCAGGTCGAAGCACTCGCTACCCAGGTCAAAGTCCGGAGCTTCAAGGTCCACGCAGCGCACTTCGACGGGCAGTCCGGCATCTTGGGCTCGTTCCCTGCAGACCCGAAGGCTCTGTGACGAGAAGTCCAGCGCCAGTGTCCGCAGGCCCCATCTGGCCAGTTCCAGCGAATGCCGGCCGCTTCCGGAAGCGACATCAACTGCCGTGCGGGCCCCGGGCGAAGAGTCCGGCAAGAAGGCCCGGGCTTCACCCAAGAAAGGGTCAACCGGGGGCAGACTAGCTCCCGCTGCGCGGTAGCGCGCGTCCCAAGCGGATCTTGATGGCATCCGACCGTCTGCGCTGGACGGGCGGAGGGGTCGGCTAAGCGTTGAAAGAGCTGCCGCAGCCGCAGGTCGAGGTCACGTTGGGGTTGTCGAACTTGAACCCGGCGCCCTCCATGGTCTCTACGTAGTCAACCCTGCAGTTGTCGAGGTAGAGCAGGCTGGCCTGATCCACGAAGATCCGCAGACCGTCATAGTTGTAGACCTTGTCCAATGGCAGCTGGTTGTTCTCGAAGGCCATCGAGTACTGAAAGCCCGAGCATCCGCCACCCACCACGGACAGCCGCAAGCCCTTCGGCTTGGGTTCCTGCTGGGAAAGGATCTCGTTAACCTTGGAAACGGCGGTGTTGGTCATCTGGATCATGGCAGGTATCCTCCTGAGAGTTCTCGGAACTCCAGTATAGCCGCCATTAGCGTCACTTCGCCGCGATCCGGAAGGCGATGAGCTTGGCGGGCTCGGCGGCGCCCCCCGTGGCGACCACCACGTACTGCTGGTTGCCCGCGACGAAAGTGATTGGCGTGGCGTTGTGGTGGCGCCCCGGGAGCGGGTGTTCCCAAAGCGTCTCGCCGGAAGACTTGTCGTATGCGCGCAGGTACGAGCTCTCGGACTTGTGGCCGCCGTCGCCCGCGAAGAGCAGCGTGCG
>JAJDWM010000447.1 GCA_022825595.1 Bryobacterales bacterium
TCCGGCGAACTTCCCCTGATGAACAAGTACATCATGATCGGGCCGCAAGGCTCGGGCAAGGGCACACAGGCCCAGCTGCTGTCCAAGCGCTACGGGTTCGTGCATATCTCGATTGGTGAGATCTTCCGGTGGCACGTCGCCAACCACACCAAGCTCGGATCGCGAGTCATGCGCATCACCGAGCAGGGCAATCTCGTCTCCGACGAGATCGTTGAGGAGGTCGTCCGGGACCGGCTTGAGATGCACGACTGGCGCTACGGCTTCGTGCTTGATGGTTTTCCCCGGACGGCCGCCCAAGCCGACTACCTGTTCGAGAACTGGAACCTTGACCGAGCGATCTATCTGGACCTGGACGACTCGCTGGTTTCGGACAGAGTGATGAAGCGCGCACGCCAAGGGGAGGGGAGCGGCTTCACCAAGCGCGCCGACGACAACCCCGCAGCACTTCGCAGGCGCCTCTCGCAGTACCACATCAAGACACAGCCCCTGTTGTCGGAGTTCGCCGATAGGGGGATGCTGTTGCGGGTGGACGCCAGCCTTTCCATTGAAGAAGTGTTCCGGGAGATCGCCAATGGCCTCGATCTGGCTGGCGGCAACGAGAACTCCGCCGTTCTCCCGGCTTGAGGTTGTCGGTCTTTCGGTCTTCCCGATCGGCATTCACGATAGGCATCTTCGCCAGAAACACCGGACTGCGCTGGGCCAGTTCTGGCGCACCGCCCGGCGTCTAGCGATATCGATAGTTGGTTGGCGTTGTCACCAAGGGCACGGTGGCGCTCACCAGCCGGTCCTAACGAGCCGTCTGCCTAGGGTCTGCAACTGGTACGCAGTTCGTCAGAATCCGGCGCACGTCGTCGCCCTAACGCGGTCTTGGGCTGGATACGCTCCCAATGCCGGTCCGCTGGGACCGTAGTCTAGCGGTAGGCCGTCCCCGCGAGGCCGCAGCAGGTGTCTTCTCCAGAAGTGCCGCAGGACACGGGAGTTCTCCAATTGGCAGGCTAGATCGCGGTCTTATGCTAAAGTCAGGATTTAATACAGGAATCTCCAGTTCGCCATATCGCCATCGCATGCCTTTATGGAATGACTTGAGCAATACATGGTTAAGGCACTGGCCAACCGACGCCTCCGCGGCAGCGCATCCACGGTCCTATTGGTTCCCGTCGCGGTTCAGGAGTCGTTGTTCTCGCCTCTGCTCGGGAATCTCGACCAGAATCCGGCCGAGCGCTTCCTCCTGCACTCTCAGGCGGCCCTTGGGATGCTCCGCGGCAAGAGGATGGCAAGCCTGTGCCCGATCCATGGTCAGGTGTGGGCCCGGACAGAATCCCCAGGACTTGAGAGACCGAATCGGTCGGTCAGCGATCGAGAGATCGACGGGAAGATGATTCCGTAGATCCGCGACTGGTGCTTTGCCGGTTCACGCTGCACCGTCCCCTGCACTTGACTCGCGTTCTCAGTGCCTTAAGCGCCCGAGCGGCATAAGTTTGCCTTAGTGGACTGCTTGGATCGCATTCTCGCGCAGTGCGGCCCTTTGCCGTCCCTCCTCGCCCGAGCGATTCCCGAATTCGACAGTCGCCCCCCAGTGACGGCCCCTGCTAACCGTGGAGGGGTGCACAATGGTTTGGCTATGGCGACTCGTAGAGAATTGCTGACCGCCCTGCTGCTTGCGCCGATGATGCGCGGAAGTGATTTCAAGCGCCTCGCGTACCGCGTGGATGCTACATGGCCGACGCTGCCCTCCGGCTGGAATCTTCAGGAGACGCCGGGAGTGGCGGTCGACGAGGACGACTACGTCTACGTGTTCCACCGTGGAGACCCTCCCATCATCAAGCTGAATCCGGCGGGCATCGTCGAGCGGTCGTGGGGCCAGGGATTGTTCATCCGGCCACACGCAGTACGCGTCGATGCGGGCGGGGCCATTTGGGTTGTGGACAACGACACCCACCAGGTGCTCAAAATGGACGCGGCTGGCCGGGTGCGGATGGTGATGGGACGCAAGGGGCAGAGCGGGGAAGGGCCGGACCTGTTCAATCGGCCCACCGATGTGGGCTTCGCTGCCGACGGCTCGTTCTACGTGAGTGACGGCTACGGGAACTCCAGGGTCGCAAAGTTCGCCTCCGACGGAACGTTCATTACGGCCTGGGGCTCGAAGGGAACGGAGCCTGGGCAGTTCGACCTGCCGCACACCGTGGTGGTAGGCCCCGATGGGACCGTCTATGTCGGGGACAGGGAGAACTACCGGCTCCAGGTCTTTGATCCGGACGGCAAGTTCATCGAACAGTGGACTCACGTCGGGTCTCCGTGGGGTCTCGCATTGGGCCGAGACGGAGATCTGTTCATTGCGGACGGGCACAACAACCGCATCCTGAAGTCGCGCCTAGACGGGACTGTTGTGGGTCAGATCTCCGAAGGGGGAAAGGTTGCGGGAAAGGTGAACTTCGCGCACCACATCGCTGTGGACTCCAAGGGGAATCTGTACGTCGCCGAGATCAAGAACTGGCGAGTCCAGAAATTCCTGCCGATCTGACGGTCGCGGCCCTCAGGCGAGATTCCGTATTGGGCGTGGCCGCTCAGGGGCGGTGACCACCGGACTCAGCGCATCGTCCTCTTGTCGCGCCATCCAGGGCGGGCATTCCGCAACATCGCAATCTAAGGACGCCCCCCCACCCTCTCGGCCCGAGTCTTCGCACCGATCCATGTCGCAAAGTCCTGCGGTTGGTTGAAATCACCGGGCCGATGAGGTCACTTCGCCTTAGGGCAACTTGGGGTGGAGCGGCCTCTCTC
>JAJDWM010000437.1 GCA_022825595.1 Bryobacterales bacterium
CCGTGCGGTTCATCGAGGCCAGCAAGGACGAGCCATTCTTTCTGTACCTGGCGCACACGATGCCACATTGGCCGCAGTACGCGTCGGAGCGCTTTGCCGGCAAGTCAAGCAACGGCCCTTGGGGTGATTCTGTGGAGGAGATCGACTGGTCCACCGGAGAAATCCTGTCCGCGCTCCAGAGGCTGGACATCGACGAGCGCACGCTCGTGATCTTCACCTCCGACAACGGCGGCGCGACACGCCACGGGGCTAGCAATGCTCCGCTGCGCGGGGGCAAGGGGACCACTTGGGAGGGCGGATACCGGGTGTGTTTCCTGGCCCGGTGGCCGGGACGAGTGCCCGCCGGAAGCTCGACAAACGAGATGGCCCTGTCGGTGGACATCCTGCCGACGTTCGCGGGACTTGCCGGGGCGTCCGTGCCCGGCGACAGGGTGATCGATGGCAAGGACATTGGCCCGCTGCTGCTCGAGGCCGATCCTCCGCCGGGGCCGCATGTCGCCTTCTACTACTACTTCATGTCGCACCTGACGGGAGTTCGAAGCGGACGCTGGAAGCTGCACGTCGCGCGCATTGGCGGCCGCTATCCCGACTACCACTCCGACCCCATCGCCGAGCTGTACGACCTGCACGCGGACATCGGGGAATCTCGGGACGTGGCCGGGCAGTATCCGCAGGTCGTGGAGCGGCTGCAGGCGCTTGCTGAAGCGGCCCGCGTGGACTTGGGCGACGGACCGCGCGATGGCCAAAACACTAGGCCGCCCGGGCTGGTGGCCGAAGCGACCACGCTTACTCGCAAGTAGCGCACAACTAGGCCGCCGTCCGATTCGCGCGTGCTGTCCCTTCCATGCCTAGCGGATGGGAAAATCCTCCCGGCGCGCGGCCGGGTCAGTCGAAGTGCTCGTCCGCCGGGTCGAAAGCGGGGATCGGAATGTTGAGGATCCGCAGGTTGCCGGTCGCCCTGTGCCGGCAGCCAGGATGGATCATCACGGCGGTCATCGGTCGCAGCGGATGCCTTTCCCCGTCTAGCTCAATTTCGCCGTGGCCCTCGAGGACCACGTAGACCTCTGTCATCTGCCGATGGTAGTGGACTCTCGAGTCCGCGTGGATGTCGGTGAGGTGGACGCTAGCCACTGACCTACTGCCCAGATCAGCGAAGGCACGCCTAGCTTGGCCGCACGGGCAGTCCACCGCCAGAGTCTCGTCCAGCTGCGCGATTTCGAAGTTGGCCATGACGTCCCCGTCTCCCAGCGCCTCCGCCCCGACTGCAGCGGTTGCCGAACCGCGAGCCGAGCGTTTCCAAGCCTTCCGCGTGCCTACGGATTGTACCCGTCGCCGACGAGTGTGCCATGGAGGTCGGTCAGATCTCCTATACCTAATTGCTTCCGGCGGCGTCGCCGTAGGTCGACACCATTCGGAGCAGCGCTGCGTGCCACGGCTACTCCAGGGGCTCGCTTGAGCCTTGCTGTTCCCGGATCCGGCACCTGCCTTGGGCGGTCAGGTGCTACCATCGCAGTAGCGCGGTCGGTTCAGCTGCCAGAACATGGCCCGGCTGCCAGAAGCCCGCCGCAGATTGCGAGCCATGTCTCCCGCGGAACTCAGACCTGTCGACACCAGCCAAGAGTGGGGCCACCTCCCGCCTGCGGTCCGCGAGGAGATCGACATCTACGAGACCGAGCTGCGTCGTGTGCAGCACGGTGTGCTTGACGAAAAGGTGTTCACCGAGTTCCGGCTGCGTCACGGCGTATACGGGCAGCGTCAGGACCGTGTTCAGATGCAGCGCATCAAGATCCCTCTCGGACGCATGACCGCGGATCAGCTGGTCGCGCTGGCTGACATCGCCGAAGAGTACGCCGTAGGAGTGCTGCACGTCACGACTCGGCAGGACTTCCAGTGCCACTTCATCGACATCAACGACACTCCCAACCTCATGCGTCGGCTGGCCGAGGTGGGCATCACCACCCGCGAGGCGTGCGGAAACGTGATCCGCAATGTGACCTGCTGCCCGTTCGCAGGCGTGTGCCGCGAAGAGGCCTTTGACGTTGTGCCCCATGCGCACGCCATGGCTTACTTCATGCTGCGCCACCCCGACGCCCAGAACTTCGGGCGAAAGTTCAAGATCTCGTATTCGGGCTGCGAGGACACTTCCTGCGCGCTCGGACGCATGCACGACATAGGAGCGATCGCGCGCGTCAGGGACGGCGAGCACGGCTTTCGGGTGTTTGTCGGGGGCGGGCTGGGAGCGTTGCCGCATCAGGCGAAGCTGTACAGCGACTTCGTGCCGGCAGCAGAGATGCTGCCGTTGGCTCAGGCCATCTCACGGGTCTTCGCCCGGTTGGGAGAGAAGAAGAACCGCGCAAAGGCGCGCATGAAGTTCCTCATCGCCCGTCAGGGCATTGAGGAGTTTCGGAGGCTGGTCGAGGAAGAGCGGACCCGTCTCACGGTCGACTCCCGTTGGGAGGAGGAAATCAGCCGGGCGCTGGCCAGCCTGCGTGACGAGCCGCTTCGTCCCCCCTCTGAGCTGGCATTGTCGGCTGGGGCCCCGGCCGGTTTTCGTGACTGGTTGGAGCGCAACGTTCATCCGCAACGCCAGTCCGGGTACTCGATGGTCGATATCTACCTTCCGTTGGGAGACATCACATCGGACGAGGCCCGGCAACTGGCCAGGCTCTCGCGCAACTACGTCAAGGACACGTTGCGGACCACGGTCGAGCAGAATCTGCTGCTGCAGTGGGTCCCCAATGGTGACTTGGTCGACCTGTACTCGGATTTGGCCGGCATCGGCCTCGCCCAGTCGGGAGCGGGCCGGCTCAAGGACATCGTCGCGTGCCCCGGCACCGATTCGTGCAAGCTTGGGATCACCGCCTCGCGGGGTCTCGCAGCGCACCTGCACAAGCAGTTCAACAACGGCATGGGCGCGATCGGGGATCGCTCAGACCTGAAGGTCAAGGTCAGCGGCTGCTTCAATTCCTGCGGTCAGCACCACATCGCCGACATTGGCTTCTTCGGTTCCGTGCAGCGAAAGCGCAACGCCACGGCGCCGATGTTCCAGGTCACGCTCGGAGGCTCGATGCGCAACAACGCCGAGTCCTACGGCTTGGCGTTGGGAAAGATCCCAGCCCGCAACGTAGACAAGGCGATCGTCCGGGTGACCGAGTTCTACAACCGCGAAAAGCAGGGCGACGAGACGCTCAGCGAAGTCGTGGCCCGCCTCGGCAAGACCCGCGTCAAGCAGGAGTTGGCCGAGTTCATGGCGCTGCCGATGTTCGAGGCGCGCCCCGAGTACTACCGCGATACTCGCCAACCTTGGCAGTACCAGCGTTCGATCGGGATAGGCGAATGTGCCGGGGAAGTGGTCGATCAGGCCGAGTTCCTGCTCGAGGACGCGGATCGCATCCACTTTGAGTCAACCCTGGACTTGGAGCAAGAGCGCTACGCCGAGGCTTCCGAGAAGGCCTTCGAGGCGTGCAAGAAGGCTGCCGATGCGCTGCTCTTTACCAAGGGGCTTTGGCTGTCGGACCGCTACGACACGGTCGCCGAATTCCGCCGTCACTTCGGCGACAACGGAGTCTTCTACAAGCCTTTCGCCGACAACTTCCTCCGGACCGCTGAGGAATCGCCGAGCGACGATCTCGAGCGCGCCAGATTGCGCGTCGAGGAAGCCACGCTGTTCATCGAGGCGGCCCAAGGCGTCTACGCCCAAGCCTCAGGATTTTAGTGCAGGTCTCGCATGGCGATCGACCTGCAGCGCATTGACGTAAAGCTCCTGCTCAACGCTCCCACCGAGCCTGACCTCGATCCTTTTCTGGTGATCTTCGACCGCTGGCGGAAGGTCGCCGACCATCCGAGCGATTGGGTCGATCTGGCCGATTACGCCCACATGCCCGCCGGGCCCGGAATACTGATAGCCGGCAAGCGGGACACTTATTCGGTCAATCTAAACCCGCCCGGGCCCGGGCTGCTCACCAGTGTCCGGCACGGCCTGTCCGGAGCGCTTGCGGAGCGCTTCCGCGAGGCGTTCCGGCGGGCTTCGGAGCTCAATTCGGCGGTGCTGGCAGAGCCAGAGTTCCCCAGGGAGATGGCGCCGATCGACGGCGCTTGGGAGATCTTCGCCAACGATCGCCTCCTGTGCCCCAACACCAACGAGATGGACGGCGTCGTTCGGCCGGAGATGGCGGCTGCTCTGGAAGTTGATCCGGCGACGCTCCGGCGGCAT
>JAJDWM010000076.1 GCA_022825595.1 Bryobacterales bacterium
TAGTGAGCGAGGCATGTGAGCTCCGGGACTTAGAGCCGCCCCTCATTGCGGATCACGGCGAGCCCCGATCATGACTTGTGGGGCAAGGCCGGGCCGAGGCGATATAGGCAAGACGGGGCTCCCTCCATGTGATACCGGCGAGCGCAGGCCTGGATGGCCGCACATCCGTGGCAGCGTGCCCTCACGCTTCGGACCGACATCCACCCCCGACTGCGTTCAGCCCTCCGCTAGGCCGGTAACGCGAGCTATCATCCTTCAGGTGGGGCGGCTTGCCAATGCGCTTGCTGGCCGGGACCGGCATGGTAGCCGCAGTAATCCCAGATCGCCCCGCTCCCCGTGGGGCGCGCTGGTTCTTGAAGGATCAGACCCACAAGCCCGTCCCGGCGGCAGGATCTCAGGACTGAGTGACCGGAGCGATCTTCAGATCGCCAGCGGGATCAGGGAGAACTGAAGATGGCCCCCGAAGACGCTGACGTAATCATCGTCGGCAGTGGCGCGGCGGGCGGAATGGCCGCCTGGAAGCTAACGCGCAAGGGCGTCAAGGTCCTGCTGCTCGAAGCCGGCCAGAAGTTCGAGCGCAGCAAGTTCTGGTCGCATGTCAAGCCTTGGGAGGAGCGCGATCGACGGCGCCGAGGGGAATCGCCCCCTGACTGGTTGGGGACGGCGCGGGCCGAGAGCCCGTACGGGACCCCTCCAGGCAAGCCGTTCTGGCTGGCCCGGGTTTGGGGCGTGGGAGGAAAAACCAATATCTGGGGACGGGTTTCATTGCGCTATTCCGACCTGAACTTCCAGGAACCTGCCAAGGACGGTTGGGAGATCCCCTGGCCAATCACCTACAAGGAAATCGCCCCCTACTACGACAACGTGGAGAGGAAGATCGGCGTCTGTGGCGGCGACGACGACACGCCTTGGCTGCCCGGCTCTACGAACCACCTGCCGCCGCCGAACCTGCGCTGCGGCGAAGTGCTGGTGCGCAAGGCCGCAATGAGCGCCAAGTATCCCGTCGTGAACATTCGCCGGGCCGTTCTCACCCGCGCCCACAACGGACGGAGCCCATGCCACTATTGCGGCGCTTGCGAGCGGGGGTGCGACATCGGCGCATTCTTCAATTCCTACGACTATCTGCTGAAGGACTCGCTCGACACGGGCAATCTCGATTTGGTCGAGAGCGCGTTGGTCGAGGAGGTCCTAGTCAACGACGAGGGACTGGCTTCCGGCGTCCGCTACTTCGACCGGCGGACGGGCCGCGAGCGGACGGTCCCAGCCAAACGCGTGATCGTTGCGGCGTCGGCGGTTGACTCGACGCGGCTGCTGCTCAACTCAAAGTCACGCCAGCACCCCAACGGGATCGGGAACAGCTCCGACGTCATTGGCCGCTACTTGGTCGAGCAAGTCCGGGTGCAGGTGCAAGCCTTCGCGCCGGAACTGATCGGCGCCGCGGCATCGAACGACGACGGCATTTCAGGGGGGCACATCTACATTCCCAGATTCGAGCCCACGGATGAAGGCCGCGGCTATCTTCGCGGGTTCGGGATCCCGGTCACTGGAGTCGGCTGCGCATCGAACGCAAGGTTTGCCAAGAGCCTAGGCGGCTTTGGGCTTTCCTATAAGCAGGCGGTGAAGGAACTCTACCCAGCGGTGTTCAAGCTGACGCCCTACGGCGAGGTCCTGCCCTACAGACACAACCGCATTTCGGTAGACGGTACGCCGAATGATCGGTTCGGCTACCCACTTCTGCGCATCGAGTACGACATCGGGGAAAACGAACGAAAGATGGTCTCGCGCATGTACGACGTGGTGGAAGAGATCCTCGACGCGATGAATGCCGAGCCACTGCCGTATGAGCGCGGGGCGGTCGAAACGCTCGGCACATCGATCCACGAACACGGCACGTGCCGCATGGGCGATGATCCAAGGCGATCAGCGCTGAACCGCTACAACCAGATGCACGAAGTGAAGAACCTATTCGTGATGGACGGCAGTGCCTTTCCGACTGCGACCGAGAAGAATCCGACGCTGACGATCCTGGCGCTGGCATGGCGTGCGAGCGACTACATGGCCGAGCAGATGAGGCTCGGGGAGATCTGAGCGGCCGGCGCCCCAAGAACCTTTCGTGCCCACCGGGTCGGCGCTGTCTCGGCCGTAAAGCTGGGAACTGGCCCACCCTAGGGCCATGGCCGGACGGCCTCTGCCCTTGACTGGTTAGCGGGCCGGAGAGCGGCACCGATAGCACTGCGCCGCCCTCCGGAATCCAGAAGGGCCGGATTGGGGACCAGCCCTCTGGTCTCAGAAACTCACGCGCATTCCGAGTTGCTGCTGGCGCGGCAGGCCCAGCGTGCTGGTGATCTTTCCCACGTCCGGGCTCGAGAGATTCGTGTTCGGCGTCGCGTACGACGGATGGTTGGTGACGTTGAAAGCCTCCCACCGGAACTGCAGCCTGACCCTCTCCGTGATCTGGAAGTTCTTCATCAGGCCGACGTCCCAGTTGAAGATTCCGTCTTCCTGGAGCGAATTGCGACCCAGGTTGCCGTAGGTCGGGTTTCCGTTGGCGTCCCGCGGAACCTCGAACGCCTCTGGGTTGAGCCACAGGTCGGGCGTAGGGTTGCTCAACCGATGATTGCCGATGACGTTCGGACGCCACGCGCCCACGCCGTTTGTTCCGAGGTTGGCAGTGGGGTTGGCCATTGTCAGGTCGTAGTACTGGCCCGATTGCATGCTCAGGATGCCGGTCATCTGCCAGCCGCCGAAAATGGCGCCAATAACTCCGCCGCGATCCAGCATCCTCTGTCCGCGGCCGAACGGTAGGTTCACGATGTAGCTGTTGACCCAGCGGTGGTTGGTGTCGTTGGAGGAAGGCCCCCGCTCGCAGGCGAAGCAGTCTCGATTCTGCGGACCCCCGTTGTCGCCGGCGACGAACAGTTCCTGCGTCTGGCTCATAGCCCGAGACCATGTGTAGGCGCTGGTAAAGGTGAAGCCCTTCGAGAAGCGCTTCGTAAGTGTCGTCTCCAATCCGTTGTAGGAAGCGTGCGCCGCAGGTGTGCGATAGGTGAGCCCGTTCAGCGACTGGAAGTAGACACGGCGCTGGCGCTCCGTGCTTGGCGGGCCGACCTGCGGAGCGTTGATGTTGTATGCGAACTGGATGTTTCCCGAAGACGAGCCCACATACGCTGTCGTCAGGGCCATCGAGCCGCTAAGCTGGCGCTGGACGCTGAAGCTCCACTGATAGACGATCGGCATCGGGAAGTCCTTGGACCAAGTGCGCATCACGGAGTTGTTCGGAAGGTCGGCCACCGATGTGACGGGAGCGTTCAGATCGCCCAGGAAGTCGGCCGGAAAACCGTCCTGCAGCAAGAAAACCGGACGGGTCCGCGTGCCCCGGGCGTTGACGGCGGCGACGAACGGGAAGTTGCGCAGCATGCGCGCGCTGGCCCCCAAGCCCTGAGAGCCGCCATAGAAGACGCCGCCGCTGGACCGGACCGTCCACTTGGCTCCCGGCTGCCAGGCAAAGCCAACGCGCGGGGCCCAGTTGTTCCTGTCAAAGCTGATCAGGGCCCGATCCTCGATGCCTGATCCGAGTTCGCCCGCGCGGATCACCCGCCCGAAGTCGGGACCCTGGGCGAACTCGACCCGGTTCATCCGGTCCTGCTGCTCTATGTAGGGAGTCGTGAGCTCGTACCGAACCCCCAAGTTGAGGGTGAACGTCGGCGTGACCTTCCAGTCGTCCTGGAAGTAGAACATGTAGCTGTCGAAGGTCATGTCCGCATCGATCGTCGTGCCGGAACTGCCCCGGTCAACCCAGCCGAGCAGGGCGTCGCCGAGTGCGATCCTCGTGTAGCGCCCATTGAAGCGAAACGTCCCGGTGGCCTGCTGAGAACCTAGGATGTCGGCGAAGTCGTGCCGCAGGTCGGCCCCCATCTTCAGGCTGTGGTTTCCCCGGATGACGGTCAGGTTGTCGATGAACTGCCAGGTCTGGCTGACCTTGCCGTTCGGCAGGTTGGGGCTGCCTCCCAGGCCAAGGTGCGACAGGCCTCCCGTCAGCTGGATGCGGGGAAGTCCCAAGATCGACGGATCCTCGTTGAGGCCGTTGAGTCCGAACTGGGCGTTGAGCTCTGATTGCGGCGGCGCCTGCTGGACCTTGTTGACCTTGAGCCACTTGTAGCCCATACGCACCTCGTTGATGACCATGGGCGAGAACACGTGCGTCCAGGAAGCGGCTAGGTGATCACCATCGTTGTCGTCCAAGCCGCGGTCGTTGCCCACCCCACCCCACGCGATGCCCTCCAGCGGCGCCGCGCGGAGATTGTCGTAGCGGTAGTGGCTATACCTCACAAAGAAGGTGTCCTTGGCCGAGATTGTGTGGTCGTATCGAAAGTCGAGCTGGTCTCGGTCGGTCTTCCATGGTGGGTTGTTCACGAAATTCCGCCGCGTGTTGTCGGCGAAGTTCGGGTTTGGATACAGCTGCACGAGCTGCTCGAAGGATGAATCGAACCTAGACGAAGGGATCGCCTTGTTTGGGAACTCGCCCCCCATGGGATCGTTGAGGTTGGCCAGGCCCGCCGTTTGGCTGAAATCCCCCGAGCGCTCAGCCGTGGTTGGCACGATCACGATGTCCGACTGCGACTTGCGCAGCTTCCAGGCCTCCCAGCTGGCGAAGAAGAATGCCTTGTTCTTGCGGATCGGTCCCCCGAAAGTGGCACCGAACTGGTTCTGGCGCAGGACTTCCGGGTCGGCCTTGCCGTCGCCATCGCGGTCATTGCGCGCGAATGCTTCTCGCGCATCGAAGAAGTCGTTACGCATGAACTCGTAAGCGCTTCCGCGGAACTGGTTCGTGCCGCCCCGAATCGTCACGTTGACGACGGCGCCGGCGTTACGCCCGTACTCGGCCGAGTAGTTGCTGGTCTGAATCTTGAACTCCTGGACGGCGTCCATCGACGGGATCATCGCCTGCGCCTTGCGGTCCTGCTGGCCCATGATCGTCGAGTTGTTGTCGATCCCGTCGATCAAGAAGTTGTTCTGGCCGACTTGCTGCCCATGGCTCAGGAAGCCGCCACCGAGCCGCGAGTCACCGAGAGGCCCGCGGTCGCGCCCACCGATCTCGGGCACTACGCCAGCCGTGAGCTGGGCAAGGGATTGGTAGTTGCGGCCGCTGATCGGCAAGTCCTCGATCTGCTGGCGCTCGACGGTGTAGTCCAGGGTCGCGGACTCCGTCTTGAGAAGCGGCGTCGCGCCGGTCACCTCGACCACCTCGACCAAGTTCCCGACCTCTAGGGTGAAGTTCAGGCCGATGCGGTCGCCCGCGTGGATCTCGACCCCGGACCGAACAGCCGTCTTGAAGCCGTCGGTCGCAACCGAGATCTCGTACATCCCGACCTTGAGGGGCCCCGAGACATAGACGCCGCTGGCATTCGCCTGCTTCTCGACCAGAATGCCGGTGTTCATTTCGAGAATCGAAATCTCCGCTCCCGGGACGACTGCCCCGGTCGCGTCACTGATAGTGCCCGTGATGACGCCCTGATCTTGCTGACCCAGAACGGGCAGGGCCAGCAGCAGAACCACCGCTGCGCCAAGAATCGTGTTCAATCTATGTCTCACGCTAACCTCCAAAGACCGTTCGCCCCACTTAAAGGGCAGCAGGGGACAGCATACACCAGAGATCCTGTAGAACTACCATTCCGGCTGACTCTTCAGTACCGTTCGATTCGCCTTCAAGTCTGGCCGGGCCCAAGAATAGTGGGGAGGGGCCATTCCTTATGCGGCTCGGCCGTCCAAGGCTCGGAGAACGCCGAACGATGAAGTTCTGAGTCCGTCTACGCAATGCTCGAGACTGCGCGCAAGGGCCGCGTTTCCCAAAGCGGTTCGGTTTGGCAACACCGGACAACCCGGGAAGTAGCGGTGCGGACGATGGCGATCTTGGGGGCTGGGGTGCCCTCGCCAAGAGAACGCTGGGACGGGGCGCGACCGCAGGATCCGGAAAGGCTGGACGCTGGTGACTACGGTTAGCCGGAGGTCGAGAGATTCAAGAGAAGGTGGATCGCCCAAGACGGCGTCTGAGAAAAAGCTCCTCCGTTCGCGATGGCGGAAGGGCAGGCAACACCCGACGGCGGGGCTCGCGTCTTCCGGGCGATAGGCCCCGCCAGCTAGCGGCCCACCGAGGGGCCTCTTGCTAGAATGGGTTTGCCCGGCGCGCGAAAGCCGGTCGACCTGAAGGAGGGAAGAAGCATGAGGACGATTTCGAGGCGAGCCGCCATCTTGGCAGGTGCAGCCGCAGTGGTGGCAGGTCGTGCGGTCGGAGCGTTGGCCGTCGGCGACGAGGCTCCCGACTTCACCTTGCCGGGCTCGGACGGTTCCAAGGCCACACTCTCGTCCTTTAAGGGCAAGAAGAACGTTGTGTTGGCGTTCTTCCCGAAAGCCTTCACCGGTGGTTGAACGCGCGAGATGAAGGGATATCAGGCTGATATCTCAACTTTCACCGGGACCGGCTCGGTCGTGTTCGGAGTGAGCACGGATTCATTGGAGACCAACACCGAATTCGCGGAGTCCCTAAGTTTGGAGTTCCCCATCCTCAGCGATGTGGGGGGCGCGGTCTCCAAGAAGTTTGGGATCCTCAACGAGCGCATGATGGCGAACCGAACTACGTTCGTGATCGACAAGGGCGGCAAGATCGTCCACGTCGAGTCCGGCGGCGGGGCCATCGACCCGGCCGGCGCCGCAGACGCCTGCTCCAAGCTCTAGGCGATTCGGCAAGCACCAGCCGGCGCGCCGCTCCGGTGCGGCGGGTTCGATCGGCCCAAGTTCCTTCTGTCTGGACTGTTAGTGCCCAGCAGGTGAACTGTGGGCCACACCCTCGCTGGGCACTGCTCCTACTGACCCCCAATCCGCAGCTCACCCCTAATTCTCGGAATCCTCCGAGTCTCTGGGGGGCCTTGATGTGGTGGACTGGTCCAACATGTCGCCAGTCGACTGATATCCAACGCCCCAGGAACTGTGTTCTTGGCCCAGACAGTTCCCAAGCGTTCGCCGCAGTGCGAGAAGACGCCTATCCTAGCCAGCCCAAGTGCTCCTCTGGCAACAGAGGCGAAGATGCTTTGACGGCCACCACTGGCGCGGGCAGGCCGTCCCACAAATCGTCGAGCGAGCAGTAGCTGTGATCAATTGGGCGCTGAGACCGCGCTCACCCAGATCTGCGAGAGGAAGGTCTTGACCGCCCTGCACCTGCTCGGCACCAGCCGATAACCCTTAGTGGGGGGCGCTGGCTTAGACGTTCTCTGGAGAGGTAGGCCTACGTGAGCATGCCTCGGCGAGCATTCGCCGGCCACTAGACCCCGGGATTGCGGTGA
>JAJDWM010000111.1 GCA_022825595.1 Bryobacterales bacterium
GGCTGGCATCGCCCGCCCGGATGTTCGCCAAGAGCCAGATTACGGCCCCAGCGGGCGCAGCGGTGAGCATTGCCCGCCCCAGCAAGAAGACGGTCCGGTCGATCAGCGACGTGTACAGGATGCGGAGAATGCTGGGCCGCCGGTAGGGGGGCATCTCAAGGGTGAACGCCGACGCCTCACCGGCCAGCAAGCTGCGCGACAGCGCATACGAAACAGCGAGCGTGAAGCCGACGCCGAGTACCACCACCAGCAGCACTGAACCGGCGGCTGCGATCGCGGCGAAGGCGGGAGGCACCGCCGCGGCCACGAAGATTACCGACAGCATGATCAGCGTCGGAAAGCGCCCGTTGCACGGCACGAAGTTGTTTGTCAGGATCGCCAGCAGCCGCTCGCGCGGCGCATCGATTATGCGCGTGGATGTCACTCCGGCAGCGTTGCAGCCGAAGCCCATCGCCATGGTCAATGCTTGCTTGCCGTGCGCGCCCGCCTTGCGGAACAGCCAGTCCAGGTTGAAAGCCACCCTTGGCAGGTAGCCCAGATCCTCAAGGATGGTGAATGCCGGGAAGAAGATCGCCATCGGCGGCAACATCACGCTGACAACCCAGGCCAGGCCCCGGAACACGCCGTGCCAGACCAGCCCGGTCAGCCACCATGGCATTCCCATCGCCACGAACAATCCGGCTCCGGCATCCTCGACGGCGAAGAGTGCGTCAGCTAGGAGTTGCGACGGAACGTTGGCCCCGAGGATTGTGATCCAAAACACCACCGCCAGAAGCAGCATCATCAGCGGCAGACCCAGCCAGCGGGATGTGACGATTCGATCGACCCTCTGGTCGAAGTCCCAATTGCCCGATCCCACTTGGCGCACCGAGCGCTCGGCGATACGGCCGGCCTGTTCGTAGAGGCCTGTCGCGATCTGGTCGCGCAGACCTGTCCCGATCTGCTCCCGGAGCTCGTCGCCGCGCTCGAGAACTGCTTCCGGTGTTGTGTCCGGAGCCCTCATTGGGCACCCGCGATAGCGGTGATGCGGCTGGAGCGGAGCGGGGCCGGCTGGCGCTGGTGGCTCGCTAGGCCGGCGAGCTCGCCGCTGACGAGCGCTTGACGGACGCGCTCGTCCCCGTCCAAGAGGCGCAGCGCCACCCACCGTTCGCTCGGGAGTCCGGGTACGGCCTCGCGCAGCAGTGGGACCAAGCTCTCAATGGCCGACTGCACAGCGGGCGACGGCGCAACTCGACGGGGTGCCGTGGCAGTCTCGCCGCTAACCACGGACGCCACTGAAGACACCAGCTCGGCAAGGCCGATCTTAGAACGGGCGACGGTCGGCACGGCAGGTACGCCGAGATCCCGGGCCAGGCTGCGCACGTCGACTTCCAGTCCCTTGCGTTCAGCCTCGTCCATCAGATTTACGCAGACCACCACCTTGTCGGTGATCTCCAGCACCTGCAACACGAGATTCAAATTGCGCTCCAGCGCGGTGGCGTCCACCACGACGACTGTGCAATCGGGCTGGCCGAATAGTAGAAAGTTCCGGCTGATCTCCTCGTCCTGAGATGAGGACAGGAGCGAGTAGGTTCCGGGGAGATCAACCAGCTTGTAGCGGTCTCCTCCAAAGGAGAAAGCCCCTTCGGCGCGGGTGACAGTCTTGCCAGCCCAATTCCCGACGTGCTGCCTCAGGCCGGTCAGGGCATTGAAGATCGAAGACTTACCCGTGTTGGGATTCCCGGCCAAGGCTATGACGTGGTCGCAGTCCTCGACCTTGACACCCATCTTGGCCATCTGCAGATGGGCCGGGCAGGCACCGCAGGCGTCTGCACTCATGCCGATCCCGCCGCTTTATCGCGCCGGATGGATGACCGTACCCAGACATGGTCAGCCTGGCGCCGCCGCAGGGCGACGGTGGTGCTCCGGACTCTGAATCCCCTCGGATCCCCAAACGTGTTGTCCAGCACGACCGTGACAGAAGTTCCTGGAGTTAGGCCCAGATCCAGAAGCCGACGCCGGGCTAGGCCGGCACAGTCTGACGAGAGACCTTTGATCTCGCCGGTCTCGCCCAGCTTCAAGGCCGAGAGCCTCCGCAGTGTTCTGTCAACTGGAGAGATCAGAAGCCGCTCCGCGCTTGTTCGCGGCAGCCGCCAGGTGTGCCTTCCGGCCCGCACGACAACCGCGTGTGGGCCGGATGAGGTCACAGCGATTCGCTGCCCCAGCGTCAAGTTCTCCGGCAGCCCGTCTAGCGCTTTTTGCCCCGATTCGAATCTCTCGACGCGCGCCGGAACGCCGGGAGGCAGTTCGGCAACGCTTACCGGAGATTCCCGCCGTTCGTCTCGGACATCGGCTCTCCATCGCGCTCCAATGCCCCCGGGCACGGCAGCGCTGGGCTGTCCGCCCCACCGACGCCTGAGTCCCGCCGTCCGCTTTGGGACCAGCCTTCCTGCCAGCACAGCGGTTGGGACGGCGATGGCCAGTGCTGCCAATGCTAGCTCGGGCACGTGTCCTCCTCCCCGACCTCGCGTACCCGGATTGCCGAGGCCAATCGCATTCCGAACGCGCGGACTGTGGGGTCCTCTCCGATTTGCAGCAGGAGCGGACCATCGAACGGACTCCGCTCGAGCACCCGAAGCCGGACTCCCGGCCCAACCCCGATGCTCGCTAGGTACTGCAGCATTTCAGGGTCGTGGTCGGATACGCGCGATACCAGCGCTGCATCACCCGGTTCGAGGTCTACGAGGCCTGTGTCGACCCTCTTGGGCAGCGTGCCGTCCTTCCGTGGGATCGGATGTCCGTGCGGGTCGAAATCCGGATCGCCAAGAACTGCCGCGATGCGGTCTTCGAACGTCTCGGAGATGGCGTGCTCGAGCTTCTCGGCCTCGGTGTGCACCTCGTCCCACCGATATCCCAAGATCCGGTGCAGAAAGAGCTCGATGAGGCGATGGTGCCGGATGATCTCCAGTGCCCGCGTTCGGCCGTGGCTGGTCAGGAGGGCGCCGTGGTGTTTCTGATAGTCGATCCAAGGCGGGTCGGCGTGGGAGAGCTTCTTGAGCATTCCCGTGACCGAAGCTGGGGCAATGGATAGCAGGTCAGCCAGGGCCGCGGTGGTGGCCCGAGTCCCGTCCCCGGCGAGCTGGTAGATCGCCTTCAGGCAATTGTCCTCTGCCTCGGTCGGCACTTTAGGCTCACCTAATTTAATATTATACGGTTCCGAAACCACAGATGCCAAGTGCATTGACGCATTCGCAGTCAGACGGCCGCGCGGTCGCGGCGAGAGAACCGACGGCTGGCAAGGACCAACAAGCTGTGCGGCGAAGAGCTGCTGGCTGGTGGGGCGGCGAACCTCGGCAACGGTCCGGGTGCGCGGCGGGTCGGGTATCATGCTGCCATGCTCAGCAGAAGACAGCTTGTCAAGTCCGGACTGGCCGCGGTGGCCGGGTCACTGGCCCCGGGGCTGCCCCAAGTTCTCCAAGCCCTGCCGGCTGCCGAGACTCAGTTGGGGAAGGTTAAGATCACTGCGATCAAGACCGCCTCGGTCCACATCAAGTACCCAGCCCATCTGGTTAGGGTCGAGACGGATTCCGGGCTGTACGGGATTGGGGAGTCGTACAACCGCGACGGCATCCTGAGCCATGTGCGGTCCTTCGAGGACATCCTTCGGGGCGAAGACCCGCTACAGGTGGACTACTTGGCGACGAAGATGGCCGAGGCCACGCTCGGCCACGGGAGCTGGACCGGGTCCCTGCCAAGCGCCATCAGCGGAATCGAGACTGCGCTGTGGGATCTCGCAGGCAAGATCCTGGGCGTGCCGGTCTACGTGCTGCTCGGCGGGCGTTTCCGCGACCGCATCCTGATCTACCACGACACCGGCTCGCCTCAGACGACGGATCCGGCCGCCTGGGTGGCCGAAGCCGAGAAGTCACTTGCCTATGGCTTCAAAGCCACCAAGTTCGATATGGACTGGGAGAGCCGCGGGCGCGCTATCAGGGGCGAAGCGTTCCAGTATCGGGGCGAGATCTGGAACAGGGGCATCTCCTCTCTGGAGATGAAGCAGTGGCGGTCCATCTTGGAGGCTGTGCGGGAACGATTGGGCGAGCACTACCCTCTCGGCATCGACCTGCACTTCAACTACAACTATGCCGATGCGCTCTCCTTCAGCCGCATGGTCGAGGATCTGAACCTATGGTTCATCGAGGATCCGATCCCGCCGCAGAACGCTGATGCGATGGCTAGGTTCACTGCTGAGAGCAATGTCCCCACGTGCACGGGAGAAAACCTGTACACGCGGCATACGTTCCGACCGTTCATTGAGAAGCAGGCGGCGGACATCCTGCAGCCAGACCCCCAGAAGGCGGGAGGACTGCTCGAGACGAAGCGCATCGCGGACTGGGCGGACCAGTACTACATCACATTCGCGTGCCACAACATGTGCACTCCAGTCGGGACCGTGGCCAACGCGCACGCCTGCGCTGCCATCCGATCCTTCGTTGCGCTCGAGTCCGACTCCGTTGAGCTGCCGCATTGGGATGACCTCATCGAGCGCGAAGGTCCGTTCTATGAAGACGGCTACTACGTTCTGTCGGACAAGCCTGGTCTAGGGATCGAGTTGAACGAGGAAGTCTGCCGCCGCCACCTTACCGGAGGCTCCTCGTATTTCGGGGAATAGCCCCGCGAAGTCTCGGGACGAGCCTGTCCAGTGCACCTCCACGCCTCGTGTGAGGAGGCCTTGGTCTGGCAATTGCTGGCTGCTATGCGGTATGTCTGTCATTCGTGGACGCGCGACGGAATGTCGCGGGGAGGGAGCCACCAGCGCGGCACCCTGTGAAGGGCTCTCGATGAGTTAAGGGCGATCGCAGCGCAGCACTTCGAAGACTGACCGGCGGGCACTTGCTGCGGTCGGGACTCAATCGCAGAGATCGTTGCCGCCCATACCGATACCCCCTTCCATGTCCATTTCAGGAGGCGCACGTACTCGAGTGGGTCGTGAATCTCCAGATCTCTGCCGGGTCTCCCCAGCGAGTCTCCGTGTTCGTCCGCAGGCGAGCCGAACATCTTGACCTGGCAACGGATTCTCAGCCGGCCGCGCTGGGATGCGCGAGCTTAGCCTTCGACCCGACACGAGGGTGAGTCGCGTCACATCGACTTCTGCCAGAGTCTCAGACTCTTGGTCCTCTAGGCGGAAGTTCCCGTTGGCGAACACGCCGCAGACAAGCGGGAAGGAGGTCGGGGACGGGGCGGGGGCAGGCTCCGACAAGCCGGCCGAGGAGGGGGACGGTGAGGGCTAGGGTGAGTTTGGAAGGGGCCGGGACCGCACTTGGACGAACAGCTCGGAGTCAGGGATGGTTTCACACGATGTTCCCGCAGTTCTCGGAACATTCACGCACTGCATATGCTGAGCGGTTGAGTTCCGGGTTCACATCCAGCCCCTGCGCGTGAGCTGGTGAAGGCCCTGCCAGTGTGCTGTCGGATCGCATCCCAGACCGAGCGAAAGACAATCGAGGCCGCCCGCTATGGAGCAGTAAGGCCAGTGTCAGAGGCCGTGGATGGCTGGTCTAGGCTGGAACTTTGGCTTAGGCATTGCGATTCGACTTCGGGGCACGCCCGTGGAGCCTCCTCACATCTAGGTCCTACAGATCAGACTCATTAATCCCCGCAATCTTCATGACGTGCCTCTGCGGGCCGCGCTTGAGGTCACCGCCCCTGTGGACAGGCACCGAGATTCGAGCCGAGATGCCCGATTTTGTGTAGATGCGATGGCTGCCCTTGATCCGCCTCAACTGCCGCCTCGTGAATGAAGAATCCGGCAGAACACTCGACCGGAGACGGCCTTCACACGGCGATCTCAATTAATCGGTCCGTGCCGGATACGGTGACCTCCTGAATCTGGACCGACAGACAACCTTCGACTGCTGCGTAGATGTTGGTCAGGAGTTCTTCGAAGGTGTCGCCTTGCGTGGCACATCCGGGAATGGCTGGCCCTTCCGCCCAAAAACCACCTTCTTCTGCCTCGCGAATAACCACCTTCAGCTTCATGCCCCTTCAGTCCGGGAGCACATTGTAGCCCTTGGACTGGCCAAGCGTACGATTCCACTGAGACCCGTTCGACGAGCGCCTGGAATTGGTTACCTGATCGAGGCGGGACCCACCCACAGGTCGCTGAAACGCGGATACTGTCGGTCGTCGGGCTGCCTCGTGCCTCTTCACCGAATCGGGTCGTCCGGAAGGCCCTGCGCATAGATCGATAAGGACTGATAGGAATACCCGGTCTCTTGTTCCGTGCGAGAGTAAACAGCATTCGCCGAATATCGTCGTTGTCCGCGACTACGATCATGGGGAGTGGGAAGGGAGCAGTACGCCAGACTTCGCGCTGGACCTGATCTCGCCGACGGGTGAGGTGCGCAACCACGTGCAGAAGAGAGGCTATACGCCCGGCTGAGCATTATGAAGTGGTTCGTGTTCCAGCTGGAGCCGCGGTGTGGGGGCCGCGGATGGTCGCATACCGGCTCTGGGGCGGCAGGTATGTGGAGCTGATTCTGAATTTCGGTTTAGAGGGGACACTCGACCAACGTCAGGTGTGGTGATAGACGCGGGCGAACACACTGTCAAGGCCCCTGGACCTAGCTCAAGGCGCTGGAACTTCGGCCTAGGCAGCCCTGATCTGTGGTCACTCCGGCGAGCGTGGGGCGCTTGGCGCTTGGGGATCAGCCGGAACGGAATCGCCGATCTGCCGAGTGTTAGCGGCATCGGCAAAATCTGGCCGCCCATGATTTCCCAGTGAAAGCGGGACACTATATTGAAGGAAACCTTTAATATGAGATACTCCTAGGAGCCTGGGTGCATGACGTTACGACATATGATATGCTTTTAGACCAGTGGAAATTATGAATGTGAGCAACAAGGAGCCTACCGACCCTAGCCCTACTCAGGTGCCAGCGGATGCCATGGCCATCTTTGATGCGCTTCGCGCGAAGGGCGTGGATATCGCTTTGGCGTATACTGCGACCGAGAGGATCCGGGGACTGATCAATGAGAGATCCTTCGAGATTGGTCGCTTGCTGAGGAACGAGTTGAACGGAAAGATCGACTCTCTTGCGCACGAAATGCGGACTGGCTTTGCGGCTGTTCGAGAGCGTTTCGAGGGAATCGAAGAGCACCTAGTGCGCGTTGACAGGCGTCTCGACGGCGTCGAGGGCCGCTTGGGGAACGTAGAGGTGGGAGTCGCCGGTCTTCAGGGACGCCACGACTCGATCGACAAGCGGCTTGACTCGCTGGCATCGATGTTTCGATGGGGACTTGTACTTGTCGGCCTTGCGTTCAGTGTCGTCGGCGTCGTGCTCACTATTCTCGCGATGCTGTTGAGTCAAGCGCTGCAAGAGAACCGTCTGTCTGTCCGCCCAGCGGAAGGACCGCCGATTGGGATTGAGAGGCCCGAGCGAGCGGTCACCACTACGCACGACCCAGCGGCCAGATCTCCCGAGACCGCTGGCGACGAGCGTGACGTTCCCGCTGAGGACAATCGCGAGTAGCCATGCGCTCGGGGCTTGGTTCGGGGTCGCGCTCGCGTCGTTGCCCGAAGACATCGTCCTGCTCGACAGCCACCGTGTTTGGCCGCTCTCGTCGGAGCGGCGGCAACCGGCCCGACCGGTCCGGGACCAGAGCTCGAGCACCTGTACGGGGGCGATCGAGAATGCCGCAGCGTTCGGGCCGCGCATCTGCCACAAGGCTTGGCAGTGCGGCGTGAAAAGCGCCGAGTGCCTTTGGAGTCTGAGTCAGATGTACTCTCGCGTCTCCATTGAGAGCATAGCCTTGTGCCGTGCGCGACATCACTTGCGGGAGGTCGTCCTCCAGCTGTTCCCGCTGGACCGGCAGCACAGCTGCCGCTGGGTGCTCAGGCGGAATCGGGAACTCGACGGGGGTGGCATTCTGTCGTCCGCCAAGGCGCTCGTCGCAAGAGCCGGAGCCTACCGGCCTTGATTAGTAGTGCGCCTCCCAGCCGTGCCGAGGGCCAGCTCGCGATAGCCTTCGAGACGAGTCCGCCGGATAGTACGACCCTTGGAGTGCTTCCAAGAGGGTTGGTGTGGGCGGTGCTCGGGCTGGCGTTGCTTTGCGTCCCCGGTGTCGCCCAAGAGCGGCCCAACTTCGTCGTCATATTCGCTGACGACTTGGGCTCTACCGCGTCAGTATTCAGTTGGGCTCACGGGCGTTCAGGACTTCTGAGCAGTCTCGAGAGCAGAAGCCGGAGACACGGAGGGAGGACTCTTGGC
>JAJDWM010000507.1 GCA_022825595.1 Bryobacterales bacterium
ATCGCCTCCGCATCCGCCGCGTCGTTCTTCTGCCGTTTCACGAACGGCTTCACGTAGATCGGCGCGATCAACTTCACCTCGTCCCCCAGCCGCAGGATCTCTCGTCCCCAGTAGTGAGCACTCGCGCACGCTTCCATCGCCACTGTGCACCGTGGCTGCGAGGCAAGGAAGTCCAGCAGCTTCTCGCGGCTCAATTTCACCCGGAACGCGACCGACCCGTCAGCCCGCGAGCCGTGCACCTGAAAGCTCCGCTTCGCCAAGTCGATCCCGATCATGGTAACCTGCTTCATTGATGCCTCCTCCCTTGTCGTGGCGTTCATGTTACCGCCACCTTGGCACATTTTGATGCCGTCGGGAGGGGGCGTCCATTCCATCGCTTGCGTTTTCTTACGGTGATAGCGGCTGTTGAAGGAATGCCAGCAAAAACGTTGAAAAATTAGGCGGTTAACTCTTGCCGGTAAGGCCGGCTTCCTTTGTGTCGACGACAATCCTCATCCCAGGTCTCGCCGCTTGCGCGACGCCTAGACCTCGGCGTCGATCTCATCCATCGACAACTTGTCAAGACCACGAGCCGCGGCGTCGCGTTGAAGGTCCGCGAGCGCTGCCTTGGCCCGGGATTGACGAATATCGAGGAGTGATCGCTCGAATGAGTCCGCGTCCGTCGAGGTGAGGATGGCTACCGGTTTGCCGTTGTTGGTGCCCACAAAGTCCTTCTCTTGTCTGAGATCGCGCCAGAGTTGTGTCCGGCTCCCTTTTCGTGCGTGCATCCGGTCAAGAGAGCCGCCACCGGAAGGATCACGAGCCCTGTCTTCCTTCACCGTCTCTTGCCTCTGCATGCTAGGTCATTCCTCCTCACGGAACAGTGCTTCTAGCGCAGCGGAACCCATGCGATCAGAATCCTCGGGCACCAAGATCACACCGTCAAGGAACCCGATTCGACGCGGTTGCCGTGACTCCTGTTCTCCCGTAGCGACGACCTTTACGAGTGGCTTGCCCCCACGGGTGATGATGAACGGCTCACCACCTGCCGCAGCGTCGACGAGGCGCGATAGTTGCTTTCTGGCTTCCGTAATCGTGACGGTACGCATGACCTCTCATAGACGACGCGTTTGCTCGACGTGCTCCCGATGGTGTTGGAGCCTTGGCGCAACCGCTTTCGGGATGCTCAGGCACCTATTCTAATCGATAATTCCAGAATATACACTCGGCGCACTTGGAGAGACGGCGCTACCGAACCACAGCCCGACAGAGCTCCTCCAGTCCGATGACCTCCACCCCCTCCGCCCGAGGGTACCTCTCATCCCCGGAATACACCACGAAGCAGCGATCCGGCTCCAGGTCTTCCCGTGCCTGGTGGAAACCCCGTTCGAGCTTCGGAGCGAGACCGCGCTTGATCTCGATGGCCCAGAGGCCCTGGTTGGGCATTTCCAGGAGCAGGTCGATCTCGGCGCCAGCGGCGGTGCGGTAGAAGCTGGCGAGGGTTCGCTCGGGGGCGGCCCGCAGGATGTTCTCCATGACGAACCCTTCCCAGCTTCCGCCGGCCACGGGATGGCCGAGCACGGCATCCCGGTCATCGAGGCCCAGGAGGGTATGGACCATGCCGCTGTCACGGACGTAGACCTTCGGCGACCTGACCAGGCGCTTGCGCACGTTGGCGTGGTAGGGTTGCAGCCGGCGGACCAGCAGCAGATCGACCATGAGATCCAGGTAACGGGCGATGGTCTTGCCGTCGACGGCAAGGGCGCGAGCCAGTTGAGCGGCGTTCAGGAGCTGGCCTTGGGTGTGCGCCAGCATGGTCCAGAAGCGCCGCAGGGTCTCGGCGGGGATTCGTGGCCCGAGTTGCGGGATGTCCCGCTCCAGATAGGTCTTGATGAAGTTGCCCCGCCAGAGTGCGCTGGCGGCATCGTCGGCCGCCACAAAGCTGTCCGGGAACCCGCCGCGCAGCCAGAGGATGTCCCTGTCGTCCCGTGGGACCTCCAATACATCCAGGGGTTCCAACTCCACGTACGCTAGACGTCCGGCGAGGCTCTCGCTCGACTGCCTCAGGAGATCCATCGACGCCGATCCGAGGATGAGGAATCGGTTGGTTCGCCTGCCGCGGCGGCGTCCTCGGTCTATCAGGCCACGGAGTTCCCGGAACAACTCCGGCATTGCCTGGACTTCGTCCAGGATCACCAGCTTGTCCTCATGCGCGGCGAGATAGTCTGCCGCATCGGACAGCCTTTCACGGGCCGACCCCGTTTCGAGGTCGAGGTAGACGCTTTCCCGTTCCGTGCTTACGGCTTCCGCCAATGTTGTCTTGCCGACCTGACGAGGACCCAGAAGGGCCACGGCCGGGAACTGGTCCAACCGCCTCAAGACGGTCTGCAATGTTCGTCGGCCAATCATCCTTGCAATTATGGCACGAAGCTCTAGAATTACAAGGTTATTGATACATCAGCGGAGTCTCGCGTTTACGCCGGGGGCGGGCTCACAGATCCCGATCCCGCAAATCCGGCCGCTTCACCACCAGCCCCGCGGTCAATCCGATACAGACGACGGCCGTGACCATCAGGGTCCAAGGGGCGCCTATCAAGGCGGCGACGGCGCCGGAGTGGGCCTCGCCGAGGGAAGGGGCGCCCACGCCCAGGATGCGCTGGAAGCTCGCGGCGCGGCCTCTCAGGTTGTCCGGGGTGCGGGCCTGGATCACGACCTGGCGGACCACGGCTTGAAGGGCATCGAAAACTCCTACCAGGAACAGGATCGCCACCGATCCGAGAAACCATGTCGAGAACGCGAGCCCGAAGAGGCAGCCGGCGTAGGCCATGACGCTGAACGCGATGAACAGGCCCTTGTAGGAGATATTCCCCAGCCACATGATCGCGGCCACGCCGGGGAGCGAGCCCAGCGCTGGCGCGGCCAGCAGGATGCCCAAGCCCTCGGGCCCCAGGCCCATGGCCACGGCGAAGATCGGCAGCAGCGCGCGGTAGCTGCCGAAGAAGACCGCCGCGAACTCGGTCACCAGCAGCACGACGATCAGCGAGTTGCGCCGGATGAAGGCGATCCCCTCGAGCAGGCTCTTTACCGGTGACTGTTCCACGTCCAGCGACCCGGACTCGTAGCGCATGCAGACCATGATCGGGACGGACACCACGTAGATCAGGCAGGCCACCCCGTAGGTCCATCCGGAGCCGGCGGCGCCGATCAGCACGCCGCCCACCGCGGGGCCGACGAGCTGCGACAGCTTGCGCACGGACGCGACCTGGGCGA
>JAJDWM010000513.1 GCA_022825595.1 Bryobacterales bacterium
GCGTGCGGAGCGGACCAGGGCGAGCTGCAGGCCTTGGATCCGGTTGACGATGTGGGGCACGGAGCGCGGAGGGGGGACGGGCTGGCCGAGTCGGCGGGGAGTGCCGCGGCCACCGCGCCGGATCGGCGGAGGGAGCTGGAGTGTGCCGCGCGAGTCCAGAGCGCGCAGGGCCTTGAGGCAAGTGGCGAGCTGGGGCTGGCCGCGGGCGTCCAGGAAGCGGAACTCGGAACAGACGCGTTTGGCGACCGCGGTGCGATGGGGGAATGACTCGCTGGCCAGCAAGGCGGAGATGCGGGCCAAGCCCTCGCGCTCCGAGATCGTCTCAAGGATGCGGTGCTGCCGGTGCACACCTCATTGAAAGCACAATCGAATCTGTTTGTCAAGCGCTCTTGAGGGTAATCGGCAGGACGCGCTGCGTCCTCCCGGAATGCATTCGCCAACACGCTGACGCCAGCACTTCGCATTCATCCGGTCCTCAAGAGCCGCGTTGTCGGTCAGGTCCACGCCCCGTTGCACCCCCAGGACACGGAAGATCGGAATGGGCGGAGCATCCGAGGGAGAACACGACGGGATCGACACGTACTCGCGCAGAGCCGGATCCACAACCGCCTTCAGCGCTTTCTTGTTACGCGGTGCGTGAGACTTGATTGCGACTACCAGAGCGCCATTGATGCTGATCGTCTTAGCATGCATACGAGCAAAGCGGTATGTGTGCGGAGGTGGGGCCAGGGACCGGGTCGTCCGCTCCTTCGTCGCTCGACGACACATCCGACGGGAAGCTCACCTTGTTTTACGTTGGAAGCTCCAACGCTTTCCGGTTGGCTCGGTTCGAGAGCGCGAGCGGCCAGAAGAGGAACCTCAGGCCACTCACGGTCGCTTGGGCGACGCGAGCTAGAATCGACGAATGCCATTGCAGAACAGAGTCACACCTCTTGGTGAGATTCTTGCGATTCCGGACAGGGGCCTGTTGATGGGCAACCGTGGCGCTCTAGCCAAGAAGCCAGGCATCCTCGGCAAGGCGCTTTTCAGGGGGAAGAGATGGATCATTTGCGATACGGAATTCGCCGGCCCGCCACTCCCGCTCATGCAGCCTGGTAAGTGCACTCAACTCTTCTTCCTTGATGAGGCAGTCGCGCTGGCCGCCGGTCACCGGCCTTGTTTCAAATGTCTTAACAAAGCCGCAAAGTGTTTTGTCGCTGCGGCTTGGCCGCAGAAGCCCGGAGTGAAAGCGGCAGCCATGGACAATATCCTGCACGAACAGAGAATCGACCCAGAGAAGAAAAAACCGCTCACACACACGTCTAGATTCGAGGACCTCCCCTGTGGTGCATTCGTGAAGCGGCATGGGGAGGCGTGGCTAGTCCTTCACTCATCATTGGTCCGTTACACGCCTTCCGGCTACGACCGGCGGATCGAAAGACCGACCGGGCATGCGACCGTCCTGACGCCTCCAGTAGCAGTTGATGCTCTTGCCGGCGGGTATTCCCCCATCCTGCATTCAACTGCATGCCCGGAAACCAAGTGTGAACGTCCGGAGAGGCGGTGACAGATTCATCGGAACAGGATCGAATGCCAGCGGGAATCGAAGGGTTTGAGAAGAATGTGTTTGACTGGCAGCGCGAAACGGTTGTGAACCTCGAGGTTGCAACGTTTTTGCGGCCGGCCCGAATGAATCCAGTTGGCGGCCCGTTAACAGGTGCCACGGGGACGGGTGGCGTCGCACAGGGTCTCCAGCAGGACGGGGCACGGCCGGTAGCGGTCGAGGCATTGCTGCGGTAGGCGCCGCTTGACCAGTGACAGCAGATTCGAGGCTGGGCAGCGCACGCGGAACCAAGGCAGCAACAGGTGTCTGGCGTTGTTCACGACGGCGGTCAGGGTGCGCTCGCGAGTGGCATGGTCCCAACCGATGATGCGGTCGCGCGGGGCGATCTTCCAAGCGGCGGCCCCGAAGCCGGACAGGGCCGCCGGCCAGCCTTGGGCGGAGCACGCCGAGGAGCACAGCTGTGCCCCCGGCAGGGTCGTGTGGTCCTAGTACTGGTTGCGCTTGACTCCTCGCTCCAAGGGTGGCTGTGCGGGTCGCAGGAACGCAGCGGATCCAAACGCAGCGGCCGCAATTGCGCCGCCGAGCCGCCTGGCTCACGGGGCTACTCCGGTGGGCCGCGGGCAGCGCTGTCCACGCCTCCAAGCGTTTGTCAGGCAGACCCCAAGGCAGCCACCGCACGGACTCCGGCGGCGGCCCGCCCAGACGGGCACACCCACGCTGCGGACCTCAAGAACCAATGGATCCAGACCTCCGCTCACCCGCCTGTTGGCTGTTCGGGATCCATGCCCGAGACGCATGAAGGCCTGAATTGCAAAGCCCGTGTCGGTCCCCTGTCGCCCTGCAGGCGAACGGCCCAACTCCTCAAGGCACCCCCGGTCACCGCGAAGGCCGCCCCGTCCACAATGCGGACAGTGGAACGCGGAAGAGTGGGCGTTCCCGCGGGCGTGCGCCGAGTGTGCTCGGGAAAACCAAAGAGCCCGGCCCAGCGTATAGACGCGATTCCCCACTCCCGCTCTGAACGAGTTGCGACCCGTGCGTTGTCTGTCCCTCCCAGCCCGCGCTCGAAGCGATCGGCAGGGCGCGCGCCACCTTCGGACCGCTATTCAATCTTGGTCCGGACCTGCGGCAGCCAGCCTGCCGGAGGGTCGGGGGTCGTCTGGGACCGACGCCGACCTTGATTGCAGGGCCGTCCCTGCGCGTGTTTGAAAACCTCACTAGGTGTGGGACTGTCTTGGCTTCTGGGCGTGCCGAACCCGTCGCTGGCCCGACCAGGTCGGCGACCTCGTCACAGAGACGTTGGCGCGCGGCAATTCGCGAACCCTCACTGCCGTCCCGGGTCCTGGTGCCGTCCACCGCGCGCGCCACGGCCTCCTTTGGTCGGATGAACAGACACGACAGTGCACTTCCGAAGTAGTCCTCGGACCCACGACTGGTGTCACCAGGTTCCTACCAGTGACGGGTGTCCTCCCAACAACGCGCCGACACCACATCCTGGCGGTGGCGATCCAGAGCACGAGTCTCTTGTTCGGCGATATCAGCCCTTCAACCTGGACACCGGGCCGCAAACGCCGCGTACACGTTAGATCGGATTGACGGCGCTAGCCAGCCCCAGATTCCGGACTTCCCGGAATCCGTCGGCAACATCAGATGCAGCAAGGACAGGTCTGCCGACCCGGGCATGCAGACGCGGCCACGGCGCCATTCCCTGAACGCCCTTCTGGCAGTCGACAGCAGGCCGTTGCCCCAACCCCACCTTCCTGTTAGCTGTAGCGAGCATAGATGTCCGCACACACATATATAAAGAGGAGTCCTAACCGGACTCGGCCAGCCTGCCGCGAACGCCACGCAACCGTTCGTTACAGTCCTCGGGGCGCCCCGCCACCCCGTCCGTCGAGCCTGTCTGCGACATGCCCCTCGCTGATCGCAGCGGCCGATTCCGTGGCACGCCTTCCCCGCCGAGTACACCCGCCTCCAAACAGCCAGTCGGAGGATGGGCCGCACTTTCATTGAGTCTGCCGCCCCCCAATCCGCGAGCAACGCGCGAACCGCCCGAAGAGACACCGGCGACACCGCCCAGACTCACCGTACGGGGTCATCAAAGACCCAAACATCCGACACGGCGAAGTCCTCGACCTTGGGCGGGCTAGAGGAGCCTTGGCCCAACAGAACCCACTTGGTTCATGCTCTCCCATCAATCTGTGCGATATCGGTGGATGAGACGCTGCACCGGACAGACCGAACGGAAGCGGCAGTCCTGCGTCTGCCGGCCAAGCCGCCGCCGTCAGGCGGCCTTGATCATTCCAGACTGTCTTCCAGATCGCTGGTCCGCCAACTCCCTTGTGCCCAGCCCCGTGCGCCGGGCTCCGGCGCAATGCGCATGGAAGAGCGGTGGACCAGACGATCTGAGGCCACCCTCGCACTGAGGCTCTCGCCCGGACAGCCCGACCTCACCGTTCCGCAGCCCGCGCCGATCATTCCAAGCGCGTCATCGAATCCAAGGTGGCCGTGCAGCGGCGTGGGGCAGGATGTGCCATCCGTCACGTGCTTGTTCACACCGGCCTGCAATATCGACCGGTGGCGACGCTGGCGAGCGGAGTCGGGGCACTTCGCTATCTTCGACATGCGCCCGGGAGGGTCGAGGGAAGCGTGCATCTTCCGCAGCTACCAGCTGCCAAGCAGTCCGCCTACTGCAGCTCGGGCAATGCTGCCCAAAATGGCGCGACCCGCCCTTCGCCATCCTGTCCGATGTCCGCGGCCCGGGGCCAACGCGCACCTTGACTGACCCCCGGTCTGATCCGAGCCCATCGCCAGAAACGCTCGACACGTCCGCTGAGGGTGGAGGGCACACTCCCTCGACGAGATTCGGGCAGGCCTCATGCCATACTTCGGGTGGGCGTGAGAGACTTCAACACCGAAGGGCCCGTCAAACCCGCGAAGCACTACTGCATCCCGCCTTTGGAACGCGTGGACTTGGCGGAGATTTTGAGCCTCGTTCAGAGAG
>JAJDWM010000688.1 GCA_022825595.1 Bryobacterales bacterium
AAGTCCTTGGGCAACTACACGCCGCCGGAGGTGATCTTCGACCGCGTCGCCCAAGACTTCGCCGTGCTAGACGGCAAGCCAGCCCGGAATGGTCCACGCACAGGACAGATGCGGATCTCACCGCACGACATGCGGGCGCTGGACCTCAAGGCCGGCGACGCCGTGACCGTCTCGGGCTTCTCCGGAACGTCCGCACGAGTGAGGGTGCAACCATCCAAGTCCGTGCCGCGCCGATCGGCGCTGCTGTCCGCTAGCGATCTGCGGGAGCTTGGAGCCACAGCGGCCCCCGGCCGCACGGCCCCGATCGACGTGCCGCGGCTGCCGGCCGAGAGCAAGGTCACGCTCGACGTGACCTCCCCGGCACCAGGCGCGGACGCCTTTCGATGGTTCTTCCTCGCCGGCAACCCGCCGTGGTCGCCGACACGCCATTCGTTGGCCAACGTGCGAGCGATCCAGAAGGAGTTCCCCCTCAAGCTGCGCAACGTCTACTCGTTTTTCACGATCTATGCGGACATCGACGGCTTCGATCCGGTCGCGATGCCCGGACGCCCCGCGTCGCAGCGCGCCCTGCTGGACCGCTGGATCCTCTCCGAACTGGACATTCTTGCCGGACGCTTCCGCGAGCACATGGACTCGTTCCTGGCGTACGAGGCGGCTGGCGAACTGACCCGTTTCGTGGACGGCCTGTCGAACTGGTACGTGCGGCGCAGCCGGGGGCGGTTCTGGAAGGGCGCAATCGACGAGGACAAGGTGGACGCTCACGCGACCCTCTACGAGTGCCTTGTTGCGGTGGTCAAGCTGAGCGCTTCATTCACGCCATTCATGGCCGAGGAAATCTACCAGAACATCGTCCGCGGCGCGGGCGTGGACGGGCCGCTGAGCGTCCATCTGTGCGACCTGCCCCGTAGCCGTGGACGTGAGGATGAGGGGCTCTCCGAAGAGATGACCGCCGTTCGACGGATCGTTTCGCTGGGACTTCGGGTGCGAACTGACCACCAACTGAAGGTCCGCCAGCCGCTGCGTCGGGCGGAAGTGGTCATCGCGGACCCCGACCTGCAAGATCGGGTCCGGCCCTACTCGGGACTGATCGAGGACGAGCTGAACGTCAAAGAAGCCTGCTTCTTGCAAGCCTCGGAGGCCCATGTACGCTACTCGGTCAAGCCGAATTTCCGGCGGCTCGGGCCGCGCCTCGGAAGGAGGATGAAGCGCGCGAAGCAGGTGTTCGCGCGACTCGACGCAGCGGGATTGCGGTCCCGCTTACTCGAGACCGGCAGCGCGACGATCGACTTTGATGGGGAGGATGTCACGCTGGACCGTGAGGACGTACAGGTCACCGTCGAGGCGCAGCGCAAGTTCGCCGCAGCGGGAGACTCTGCGATGGTCGTTGTGCTGGGAACGGCTCTGGACCCAGAGCTGCGCGACGAGGGGCTCTACCGGGAGCTGCTGCACCGCGTCCAGAACCTGCGCAAGTCGGCGGACATCGAGTACACGCGGCGGATTGCGCTGTGCGTGAACGGAACTGAGCGCATCCGACGGATCGTGGCCGACAATCGACGCCACCTGATGGAAGAGACTCTGTGCTCCAACCTCATGGCCGATGCACCGGCTGGGCCGGGAACGCACGAGCAGGCCTTCACGATCGACGGGGAACAGGTGCGGCTGGCAATGCTGCCGATCTGAGGCCAGGCTAGGCCGCAGTCGCGATGGAGACGCCAACAGCCCGGGTCGAGGTCGCCCCCCGGCCGCTGGTCGGCCTGGACTTAGGCGAACTGCTGGCGTTGGTCCGCGCCGCGGGCGAGCCCCCGTACCGGGCCCGCCAGCTATACCGCGGGCTGTACCGGGATCACGCCGGCAGGGTCTCGGAGATCTCGACGCTTCCGCTGGCGCTGCGCAACGGGCTGCTGCGCGACTGTGGCTCGGGCCTTCCCGAAGTACGCCAGAGGCACACGTCGGCGGACGGCACGGTTCGCTACCTTGTTGGGCTCCAGGACGGCCGGACGGTGGAGTGCGTGTTCATCCCGGAACGGGCCAGGGACACGCTCTGCATTTCCAGTCAGGCCGGATGCGCCGTCGACTGCCGGTTCTGCCTGACCGCCCTGATGGGCCTGGAGCGCAACCTCACGGCCGGGGAAATCGTAGGCCAAGTCCTCGCTATCGCGGGGGACAGGGATCTCAAACCGCGCCGCCGCCCGGTCAACGTGGTGATGATGGGCATGGGCGAGCCACTGCTGAACCTTGGCCCGGTCATGAAGGCCACGCGCCTGCTCGCAGACCCCGCGGCGGTCGGCATACCGCAGCGGCGGATCACGGTCTCGACATCCGGGATCGTCCCCAAGATCGCCGAATTCGGAGCCAGTGCTGTCCGGGGAAAGCTAGCCATCTCGCTCAACGCGTCCAGCCAAGGGCAGCGGGCGGAGATCATGCCGATCTCCTCCAAGTACCCGTTGGACGCGCTGCTTGAGGTGTGCCGCAGCTACCCGCTGCGCCGCTGGGAGCGCTTGACCTTCGAGTACGTGTTGCTAAAGGGCGTGAACGACTCGGACACGGACGCGCGCAGGGTGGCCGGCCTGCTTGCAGGGTTCAAATGCAAGGTGAACCTGATCGCCCTCAACCCCGGCGCCGGAATCGAGTTCGGAATACCAAGCGATGACCGGGTCAACGCGTTCCGGTCGATCGTTCACCGGCGCGTGCCCTGCTTTGTGCGCAAGCCAAGGGGCCGCGACATCTTCGCGGCGTGCGGGCAGCTGCGGCGCACCGCTTCGCCCCCGCTAGTCCACCCGGACCCTTCCGAGGGCCAAAATCTATAATCTCCCCTATGGCACCCGAGACCACTGTTGTGGGCAGCTATCCGATCCCCCAGTGGCTCTACGGGGACACCTCCCAGCAGACCCTCCGCGACGCAGTAGCGGTCGTAC
>JAJDWM010000052.1 GCA_022825595.1 Bryobacterales bacterium
CCACCCCGGCCGGAAACCGCGCCGCGACGATCTCGAAGAGCTGGTCGCGGAGGCTCTGCCGACAGCCCCCATCGACCTCAAGGCAGGCTAGGTGGAAGACGCGCAGCAAGTCCGCCTCGACGCCGGCGGAGAGATCGCCGCGTCTCAACAGGGAGAGAGCCTTCTCGAATACCGCCTCCAATTGAATCGGCTCAGAAGCGGTGCGGACCACCGCGAGCATTCCCGCGGCGGAGGAGCGGGGATCGCTGTCATCGACAACAATTGACCTCCAGTCATCCCTCGGCGTTTCTTCCAGCGCGACCCGCGCGGCCCAGCGCACAAATCGATCGTCGTCTCCGAGCAGCCCGTGCAGGACGGACGCTGGAACGAATCCCGGATCGCCCATCCTGACCAGCGCCTCTGCAGCCCGGCGCCGGACGAATGCGTCAGGATCCGAAAGGCCGTCTGCGGCAATCGCCTTGGCCCTGTCGCTACCGTGCTGCCCGACCACGTAGATCGCGGCTGCCCGTAGCCCCGCATCGGCACTGTCGAACGCCGCGCGGATGAGCGGAGCGTCCGGCTTAGGACCGTACCGCTGCAGGATGTGGAGGGCTTGCATCCGGTCCCTCGGCTGGGCCGTGTCGTCCCGCACCAAGGCCTGCAGCTGCGTGGCCCACTCCTCGCCCATCAGTTCCTGCTGCGACTGGAAGTATGCATGGCTGAATGCGGAGAGCGGCTGGGGCTGGCGCACGATCGCGAGGACGCCAGACTCGGGCCGATAGGCGACGTTCGAGCGGTACCCCTCATATTTCACCCGGTAGAGACCTCCTCGTGTCATCCTTCCGCCCATCGTGAAGTACACCAGCCCGTCCGGCCCGATGTCGAGATCCGTCACATTTAGCGGCTCCCCGTAGATGAAGTCAGTCGCCGGCTCGGCCAGCTCGTACGTCGCACCGCTGCGCTGGAATTTCGACAGCACCACCCGCCCTCTGGACCAGTCCCCCTGCAGGAAGGCGTCGAAGTAATCCGCTGGGTAGGCGTAGCTGTGGTAGAAGGCGACGCCCACGGGAGATCCCCTTCCCAAGTCGTCCACTGGCGGCAGGGAGTCGATGTAGTACGCCGGGAACTTTCCGGAACCCGTCCTCCAGCCGTAGTCGGCCGAGGGAATGCCGTGGACGGAGCGGACCTCGCGGTACCACGGAAGGTTAATGTCCCACTCCATGTCCGAGTCGAACGTGAACGCTTCACCCTCGTAGTTGTAGGCATGGTTGTACGGGTTGCGGAATCCGCCGAACTGGAGCGAGAACGCCCGACCGCCGTCGACCGTGCGCAACAACACGCCTCCCGGGGCCTTCCTGCCGACCGCATGGCCGCGGGAGTCCATGTAGCGGGCCAGCAGCTGGGATTCTCTGTACCCGCGGAGGGGAGATCGGTCAGCGATCCGGTCCGCCGGTGCAAATGTGTGGTTCCCCAGCAGGACGGTGACGGAGCCGTCCGGCGCACGGCGGATGTCATGAGGACCGTGCTCGCCAATGCGACCGGTCCATTGCACGAGACTCTCGCGGCTCTCGGCGACACCGTCGCCGTCGTCGTCGGGCAGCCGGAACAGGTGCGCTGTGCCGTCTTCGGGATTCGTGCAATTGCCGTACAGCGTCGAACCGTCGAACCAGATACCTTGGCAGTTCTCCACCTGGTCGCTGATGACCTGCTGCGTCTCGGGAATCCCGTCCGCATCGGCATCCAACAGCCGTACGGGATGCCCGCGTTCCTTTGACACCACGGGCATGCCGTGCGCGTCGAAGGTGATCTGGATCAGGGACCCGATCTGACCGTCGTCGGCCAGCTGCTCGACGACAAAGCCGTCCGGGACATCGTAGGGACCCTCAATCTGAGGGTCCTCAAGCTGACAGCCCGGAATCGCAAGCAGAGCCACCGAGAGGGGCAATGTTCGGAGCATAAGGAACCAAGTTTAGCGATCCCGGCACAGTCGGCAGTAGGGGCCCTACAAAGGCCGATCCGTTCCCGGAGGCATGGCTACGGGGGAAGACGCCGCCACCGGTTGTCTGCGGCGTGCGAACTCCAGCGCTGCCCTTGGACCGGGCAACCGATGGGTCAACGGACCACTGGAGCGGGTCAGGCAATCGGCCTCGGCCAAGCCCCGGCGCTTACGGTCGATCGGGAGGAATGTACCGTGAGTTCTCCGAGACATGAATCGATCGTCAACGAACTACCGGCGCACACGGTCGGGGTGCGACACCGTCCATTGCGCTAGCTCAGGGACCCGCATTCTTGGATCCGTGGATCTGCTCAAGTGGGAACAGCTCGTCGCTTTGGTGGCGAATCCACACAGGTCAGCACGAGAGCGATCCATACGCACTGTGCCAATAGGAGGTGAAGCAGTTGCACAGAAGCCGGCGCGGACAGCGCGACGTTCGCGAATCCGATGACGACTTGAACGGCCACCAGATGCAGCGCGGCGCGCGCCATCCTGCTCGTCCTGGCCTCGGACTCGAGCAGCCAAACCAAGTAGGCGGCCGCGGCCACGGCCATTACGGGGTGGCTGATCCGCAGACGGACCAGAAAGTGGCTGGCGGGCGTGAGATCCTCGCGAATCGCCGCGAACAGTCCCGGGGCCAGTTCGACGTCTCGGGGGAACAGCGTATCGCCCAATGCCGTTACGGCACCGGTCATTGCCGTGCCGACCAACATGGCCAGGCCAACCGAGAAGGCCACTCGCCTCCGCGACAGGAAGGCCGCCGCCGCCGGTTGCGCCGATCGCCAGGCAGCGAGGGCACCGAAGGCTGTCAACAGAAGGGTGTTCGTCAGATGCAGGGCGATCACGATCGCCCGCTCCGGAGACCGGTCGTCGGCCACGAGCTCGCCCAGCACTAAGCCGGCGCCAATAGCGCCCTCGAACACTATGAAGAGCAGCGTCAGGCCGACCAGCCGTGTCACCGGGCTCCAGCCCGACCGCATCCACGACCACGCAAGCAGCGCCAAGCCGAATACGCCGCAGAGCGCGCTGGTCGCGCGGTGGGTGAACTCGATCAGGGTGGCGGTGGACGGTGAGGTTGGCAGCACTTCCCCGTGGCAGGTCGGCCAGTTGCTGCCACACCCATCACCGCTGTGCGAAATCCGGACCCAAGCACCGAAGAGGATGACGGCAATCAGGTATGCAAGGAACGCCCACGCGGCGAGCGTAAACCGTGACCCGCCGCGCAGCACGGCTCTCAGTCTGCCAGCACGAGCAGCAGGTCCTTAGACTCCACTTGGCTGCCGGCACTGACCACGATCTCCTTCACCTTGCCGGCCTTCGGCGCGTAGATCGTGCTCTGCATCTTCATCGCCTCTAGCGTCAGCAGCTTGTCGTTGGCTTCGACCTCGTCCCCGGGGCCGACGAACAGGCCGGTCACCAAGCCAGGCGTGGGGGCGCCCACATGGTCCGGGTTGCCGCTGTCCGCCTTGCGCGCCGCCGGCCTTGCAGCCTGCAGCGAGCGGTCGCGCACGCGCACCTCCCTCGGCTGGCCGTTGAGCTCGAAGAACACCGTGCGCGTGCCGTTGGGCTGCGGGTCCCCACAGGTCAGGAACTTGACGATCAGGCGCTTTCCGGTCTCGATGTCGAAAACGCACTCTTCGCCGTCTTCGAGGCCGTAGAAGAATACCGGAGTCGGCAGCACACTGACATCGGCGAACTTGCGTCGCTTGGTCACGAACTTTGCGAAGACGTTCGGGTAGAGCAGGTGGCTCAGGGCATCGGCGGTTGTGGCCTCGCGGCCAAGGATCGTTCCGGCCTGGGCCTTGGCGTCGTCGAAGTCGGCGGGCGGGAGGCTATCCCCTGCCCTGCCCTCGACGGGTTCCTTGCGGCACATCAGGATCTCCCGCACGTCCGGCGGCCAACCTCCCGGCGGCTCTCCCAAGCTTCCGCGCATCATGTCGATCACGGAGTCCGGGAATCCCACGTTGTGGTCCACCGGCAGCTTGCGCACCTCGTCGCAGGACATCCCCTTGGCCAAGAGGAATAGGGCCAGATCGCCCACGACCTTGCTGGAGGGGGTCACTTTGACGATGTCCCCCAACAGCTGGTTCACGTCAGCGTACATCTGCTCGACGTCCCTCCAGCGGTGTGCGAGGCCCATCGCTGCGGCCTGCTGCTGCAGGTTCGTGAACTGCCCACCTGGAATCTCGTGCTTGTAGAGCCTGGCGCTGCCGGCTTTGGGAGCGTTGTCGAACGGGAGGTAGTAGGTGCGGACGGTCTCCCAGAAGAGCGAGCAATCGCCCAGCGCCTCCGAGTCGAGGCAAGTGTCTCGATCCGTTCCCCTGAGCGTGCCGACAAGGGTGTTCAGGTTTGGCTGGCTGGTGGATCCCGAGACCGCTGCAACGGCCGCATCGACGATGTCGACGCCCGCTTCGGAGGCCTTCAGAATGCTGGCCCCATTGATGCCGCTGGAGTCGTGCGTGTGAAAGTGCACGGGAAGGCCGACCTCGGTGCGAAGCACGCGGACCAGCTCGTGGGCGGCGTACGGGCGGCACAGGCCGGCCATGTCCTTGATCGCCAGGATGTGGGCACCCATCCGCTCCAGTTCTCGGGCAAGTTCCACGTAGTAGTTGATGCTGTATTTCGGACGCCGCGGGTCCCGGATGTCGCCGGTGTAGCAGATGGCAGGCTCGCAGATGGAGGGTGTTTCGCGAACGGCATCCATCGCGACGCGCATGTTGCGCAGGTCGTTGAGCGAGTCGAATATCCGGAATACGTCGATGCCTTGGCGCGAGGACTCGATCGTAAACTCGCGGACGACGTTGTCGGGATAGCTGGTGTAGCCGACAGCGTTCGAAGCGCGCAGCAGCATTTGGAAGCAGATGTTCGGGACCGCCCTGCGCATGACCCTCAGCCGATCCCAAGGGTCTTCGTACAGGAAGCGCATTGCGGAGTCGAAAGTCGCGCCGCCCCACATCTCAAGGCTGAACAGTTCTGGCAGCCGCTGGGCAACAGCCGGGGCCGTCGCCAGCAGGTCGTGGGTCCGGACGCGCGTGGCGAGCAGGGACTGGTGGGCGTCGCGGAATGTCGTGTCCGTGACCAGCAGCCGCTCTTGGCCACGGACCCAACTGCAGAACTTCTCCGGACCAAGATCCAGCAACAGTTGCCGTGTACCGGGGGCGGGAGCCTGCCCAACTTCCATAGGTACCGCTGGCGGCGGCTCGCAGCGGACCGGTTGCGACTTCCCGGCCACCGTGGGGTTGCCGTTGACGATGGTGTCCCCGATGTAGCTCATCAGACGGTTGGCACGGTCCCGCGCACGGCGGAAGCGAAACAGCTCCGGCGCGCTGTCCAAGAATCCGGTGGTCACCTCGCCGCTCAAGAAAAGCGGGTGGTTGACAACGTTCTGGAGGAACTGGATGTTGGTCTTGACACCGCGGATCCGGAATTCCTGCAGTGCTCGATCAGCCTTGGCAATGGCCCCAGGGAGATTCGTGTTCCAAGCCGTGAGCTTGACGAGCAACGAGTCGTAGGACGGGCTCAGGACTGCGCCCGGGTATGCTGCGCCGTCCAGCCGGATACCGAAGCCCGCTGCCGAGCGATAGGTCTGCAGCCGCCCGTAATCGGGAGAGAAGTTGTCGGAAGGATCCTCCGTGGTGATGCGGCACTGGATCGCGAAGCCGTTTCGGCTCACGTCCTCCTGCAAAGGCACCAGCAGCGGCTCCTCGTGGAGCGTGCAGCCCTGGGCGATCAGGATCTGGGCCCGCACGATGTCCACTCCCGTGATCATCTCGGTGACCGTGTGCTCGACTTGAATCCGGGGATTCACCTCGATGAAGAACCACTCGCCAGTGTCCGCGTCGACAAGAAACTCGACCGTGCCGGCGTTGCGGTAGCCGGTCGTGCGGACGACGCGGAGGGCGGCCTCGCAGATCTTGTGTCTAAGGCCGTCGTCCAGGTTGAAGGCTGGTGCAAGCTCTACCACCTTCTGGTGCCTGCGCTGTACGGAGCAGTCCCGTTCCCAAAGATGGACAGCGTTTCCGTGCTCGTCGGCCAGGATCTGGACCTCAATGTGCCTAGCCCGCGTGATGTAACGTTCGAGAAAGACCGACCCATCACCGAAGGTCCGCAGCGCTTCGTTCCGCGCCTCTTCGACTCGTTCGACCAATTCTGCAGCCCCTCGGACGACGCGCATCCCCCGGCCGCCGCCCCCATACGACGCCTTGACAATGAGCGGATAACCGATGGCGTCGCCGGCTGCCTGCACACGATTCGGATCAGACTCGTCCAGCTCACTACCGGGAATGATCGGAACTCCAGCCTGGGTGGCGATCTTGCGGGCCTCTGTCTTGTCCCCGAGGCGCTCCAGCAATTCCGGGGTCGGCCCTACAAAGGCGATGCCCGCGTCTTCGCAGGCCCTCGCGAGCCCACTGTTCTCCGAAAGGAAACCGTACCCCGGGTGGATGGCGTCGACACCGCAGGCTTTCGCGAGGCCGACGATTCCAGGAATGTCCAGATAGGCCGCGACCGGCCCTTTGCCACCGCCGATCTCATACGCCTCGTCCGCCTTAAAGCGGTGCAGGCTCAGGCGGTCCTCGTTCGAGTAGATTGTCGCGGTCTTGAGCCCTAGCTCCGTCGCGGCTCTCAAGATGCGGATCGCGATCTCGCCGCGGTTGGCCACCAATAGCTTCTTCATAAACCCCTGAACTCTTAGGCTACCAGCGGGGCCGGAGGGCGATTCGACTCACTATCGATCACCAATCCGGGCTCGTGGCGTGTGGACGCTTCGCCACGGCAGGCACTGGCAAGACATCCCGAAGCAGACCCCGTCGCGTCGGGCCCCGAAAGGTCGGATAGGCGTCACATCGGCAGGCGTGGCCGAGGGATGACAGCTGTTGACTGCGCGGTGGTAGTGGTCTACCTCGCCGCAGTGCTCTGGATCGGCGGACGGCTCGGCTCGCGCCAGCAATCTCTCAAGGGCTTCTTCCTCGGCGGACGCACGATCCCGTGGCGGGCAGCTGTCTGCTCCGGAATCGCCACCATGGTGAGCGCGATAGGCTTCATCGGAGCGCCAAGCCAAGCCTTCGCATCAGACTGGACCTATCTGCAGGCGCGGCTGGCGTGGCCTGTCGCCATCCTGATCGCGTGCGTGCTGTTCATCCCATTCTTCCACCGGCTCGAGGTGTTCACGGCGTACGAGTATCTGGAGCGCCGGTTTGACAGCCGGACCCGACTGCTGGCAGCCGGCGTGTTCATCTTGCTCAAGTGCGCGTATACGGCAGTCGCCATCTATGCGCCGGCGCTCGTCGTGTCGGAAATGACGGGGATTCCCGCCGCTTGGGTGTGCCTCGGGATCGGAGTTCTTACCACCGCCTACACCTGCGTGGGAGGGATGCGGGCTGTGATCTGGACGGACACTGTGCAGTTTCTGGTGTTGCTGGGAGGCCTCCTCGCCGCGCTGCCCTACTCGGTCTCAAGTGTCGAGGGCGGGTTCGCCGCGATCGTCGGGGAAGGCACGGCCGCTGGCAAGTTTCGGTTCTTGGACCTGTCCACAAGCCTCGAGACCGAGTTCACGGCTTGGGGCGGCCTTATCGGGGGGACGTT
>JAJDWM010000428.1 GCA_022825595.1 Bryobacterales bacterium
CTGCACAGCACCCTCGCAGCCTACCTCCAGCTCACCTCGCTGAAACCGTCTGCAGTCGCCGCTCCCAACCAAATCATGACGCGATAGGTTTCCACTGCAGACATCAGCTTGTTGCTCGATCTGGCCATCTGGTCTATGTACTTGTCCGCACACGCCGATGCGTTACGAACGATGATCTGACAATTCAAGGAAGATACCACGGCGATTGGTGTCACAGCGGTCCACTCGACTCGGACCAACCGAAGAGTGCGGCTGACCAGCGGGCCACCGTCAGTGATCGCTTGGCCCTGAGAACGCTGCCCTTCCTCTACTGCCGGAGAACCATCGCGTTAGGGCCTGCCGACAGAAACCTCAGCCCAACGGAGCCTCGTGATGTCCGGGCAGAATGCACGTTTCCGGTTACACTCATCACTGGCCTCTGCTACACATCCACCGGCTACCCCTGCGGTGGCGACCGCACTGTGGCGGACTTGGTGCCTTCTCGCGACAGGCGCCCGGTATTTGGGTCCGGCGGGCAACTGGAACGAGGGAATCAGCTGTGCTCGGGACGGCTAGGGAGCAGATGTGCCGCGCGAGTCTGCCAACGGATCCTTATGTTGGATGAACTAACCATGGGGCCTGCGAAGACTGCTATGTAGAAGACTTTGGATAATTTGGCGGGACCACGGCGGCTCCAATCAGCGACATCTCTGGATACCAACATCAACACCGGACGAGAACTGGTGCCATCCACAGCGGCAATCCGATCCCCGGCGCACGACGCATCGATGCGCTGATGCGAGTGCAGCTGCCCAGAGCCTCGGACTCCGACGCGGACGCGCTACTCGCTGCATAGGTGTCGACAGCATGAACCTCCGCAAGACGGCGCACACGATCGGTCGGCAGCTAGGCCAACTGTGGGCCTAGACGAGCCACTCTGTCTGGTCTCACAGTTTCCTTCCTCCACATTTCCACGTCCCGAGCTCGGTGCGGGGCTGCCAGGGTGTTAGGGCCTACTTGAGGCTTACATCACTGGACAACGAACTGAATCAGACCGAGGTCGGTGACCGCTCCGATCGTCTACCGATTTGGATGACCGAGTACCGGCGATCGATCAGTGCTCGGAATCTCGGCGATGTTGATGCCCAATCCACAAGGTCGACGAGATACGGCAGGTTGGACTGGGTGAAGGCTTCTCGGAGTTCTGCCATGCGCAGGAACTCGAGCGGCTCTGGGGTCATCAGCACAAGATCGAGATCCGAGGTCTCCCGGGCGAATCCAGACACTCTCGATCCGATTGCCCGCACGTCCAAGTCGGGAACGTGCTCCCGCAGGATCTTCCGAACCGCTCGCAGATCGGCAGCTCGGATGTCAATTCGATTCGCGGCTTCTGGTCGCAAGTTGTCTCAGGAGGAAGTGCACGTCGCGAAGGAAGCCGTCAACAACGTCCACGGTTCTTTCTGCATGGTCGGAGCTGTAGGTGTGGGAGACCGTGTCATGGATCTCGCGATACCGAAGGAATGCTCTGGGATCACTGATTATCCCTGCATCAGCCGCTACTCGCATCACGTCCGCGAAGTCGATCCTGCGCAATTCAGCGGGGTCGGAGACCATTTGCGACAGTTGACGCTGGATCATCTTGACCGCCAAACGGTACGCGGACTCGAAGGCCTGGATCGTGGCAGAGCGGAATTGCTCGCGGAGGTCCGGCTCCTGCCGGGCTAGATCGGAATGCAGATAGCTAAAGCTCTTCTCAAGTTGCGCGGTCGCGCATTCGAGGGCTGAGTAGTCGAGTCTCATCTGATGAACCACTCGCTCAGACGTCCATCCCCATCGCCGAATGGCCACTGAGAGAATTGCTCGATCTTGTCATCTTGGCACGTCATCCTGCCTCTCTCGAGCTGGGGCCATTCACCCTCCCCAGAGCAAACGTCATGAGCGGGGCCTGTTCTCCCCGACTGCATGAAATCGCGGGTGACCACAGCGCGGCGGCCGATGCGCCGCCGCAAAGCGATACCGACCCTGCCGCAGAGCGGCAAGTTGTGCTGCCATAGCGGTTAGCGGAAGTGGGAGGAGGTCGAAGATCCTATTGGCAGCCGGGTCTCCGAGAGGATGCGGACCCGGCCAGCCCGAGTCGAGCCCCGGATTGTACCCGTTGCCCGTTGGACAGCGAGGACGGATTGCAAATCGACGCCGTCCTTGGGACGGTTGTCCAATGCCGGGCTGGCCAACCCGCTCCCGCTGGAACCTTCGCTAGGGCCACCTTCGTGCCGGACCGGCACTTCTCCGAACTGCGCCAGCTGTGCCGCTACCGCCCCAAGCTGGTCCCCGACCAGGTGCGTCTGCGGCAGGGCGTGCATAAGACCATCCACCGCGTAGGCCTGCGCCTCGGGGGAATGCTCACGGACATCTTCGGGCGCAACGAGCGCAAGATGCTGGACGGAGTCGTCTAGGGCATCGCAGCGAGAGAGATCTTGGCCGAGTTGACCGACTATGTGCGCTCCAATCCGGGACTGCTGGCGCTCGCTATGGAAGTCGAGCTCGACGCACACTCCATCTGGCGCCTGTCCGGCCTGCTGCAGGACTGCGACGCCACAACCCGCACGCACAGTCGCCAGTCGCCGCTGACACAGACGGGGCCTCACCGGGACCTGAGGATGCGCTGCGGGCGTAAGGCCAACAACGGAACGGATCGTCAGGAGGCCGTCCCGAACGGCCACAGGCGAGGTGCGTCCCCGCCACCCCACGATTTCATAGGGATTCGCAATGTGCTGCTGCATCAGAGGTCCCGCACGGCTCCGCCCTGTCGAGGGCCCTAGGACTTGGAATCCCGAGACTCGACATCCGGAGACGAAACCGGACGACAAGCGTCGATCACGACTATCTCGATCTTGTTGGATGCTTCTTCCGGCAGGCCTTGACCCAACAGACTCTCGAGTTCCGCCGGATCTGCGGGCTTCGCACCGTCGCCCCGAGCCCTCTGGTAGTCCTTGCCGAACCAAAACACCAAGTAGATCCCATACCCTCCGGTGGTCGGCTCACGCGTGTACTTCGCAATCAACTGGCGTTCCGGCGCACTCCATAGATCAGGCTGACTGTTTTGCTTTGTCTCGACAGGAATCTTGAACTCACCTGCCTGAATCACGAGGTCTGACCGGGTTTGGTTGACCATTTGGCATTCCGGCTCAGCCGTCACTGATTCGGGCAACAGCGGTCGGAGTGCCGTTAGCAGTGCGTCCCGGCATGCTGCCTCCACCTTTGGCTTGACAGGCTTGCCATGCTTGCCTTCGTTCCAGTACTGTCGCCACTCGTTGGAATTGCTCGTCCCTATCCGGTCGGAGAGTGCCCGAAAGTTGTCAACCAACAGCGCTGCGAAGTCGCCGACGTTAGCCGGAAGGCCGCTCCCAAGCGTGCTGCACACCTGGTGGAGCTCGGGATGGCGAAACTCGGCATCTCGCCGAATCCTGCGCTGACGCGTGCGGGCCCTCGACAACCGATCCTTCCAACCGGACAACTGCGGGTCGTGCGACAGCGACTCAAGCGATGTGGTCGCGACGTCCAAGGGTATCGACTCTAGGAGGTGTATCAGGTGATCGACGAACGCAGACGCAGTTATGAAGACTGATGGCTCACGGGGAGGAATGAACCCTCCTATTAGGCGAATGAGTAGAGCGAGATCTGATGCGTTGAGGTCTTCGAGAGCGTAGTGCCACAGATTGGGCTCGCCGTACCACCGGTCGCCGCCGTGGACTAGGAACCGGGCCAAGTGCCTTGTCAGGGGTTCCTTGCCGGTGATTGCTGCGGCAAGATCGTCCCTGTAGGTCTCCGGATCGAGCAACAGCCCCAGTCCCAGCCAGCGCACTCTTTGGCCAGCATCCATCCCGCTCCGTGACAGTCTGCCTTTGACCACGGCCGACATATTCGACCGCCAAGCGGACTTGAGCCCTGTCCAAATCAGCTCGTCGAGGACCTCGACCTGTCTGGCTGTGCACCGAGTCGGAAGCGCACGCATCAGCCGCAGCACAACGTCTCGGGCGTTAGATCGCTCCCCCGCGCTTGTCACCAACTCCCAGAATCTCTCCGGAACGGCAGAGCGCTCGCGAAGGAGACCTACCGCGCACTTCGCAGCAACGTCCCATACGATCTTGGGTCGGTGGTCAAGTAGCTGCTCATACCAAGCGAGGTTCGAACTGTCGGTTGCCAGGAATTCTGGTTCCCAGCAATGTAGACAGGCTACGCAAGTGCGCGAGGTGCTCTCGGGAAGTGCCACCACTACGCCGTCGGATGCCTCCTCGAGGGCTGCAAGCAACGGCAAGCTGATGTAGTGCTCCGTCTGGTTCTTGGCCAGTCGGATTACCTCTTGGCTACTCGGCAGGTCGACATGGTTGACACTCCGACGAAGGCCGTGCATCGCGGCATGGACGGCAGGGGCGTCGCGAAGGACTCGAGCAATCGCAGCGGCCCCACGCGACCCGGGGGGAGCATCTGGATGCTCTCCGAAATACACCAGCGCGAGCTGATACAGCAGATACGGAGGGGCGCGATTGTCGAGTAGATCGCGCCGGTGCAAGCGCACCGACTCGAGCAACTCTTTGGGCATTGGTTCTTGGCCGGCAACCGGGGCTTCCTGTTGCTGGTCCCAGGATGCTCTTTCCTGTCGCGCAGGCGTTGGGGTCTGAAGTTGCTCTAGGAGATCCTCGAGAGGTGCGTGCCCTCGCACCTGCTCCCGAATAGTGGCTGTCGACAGTGCCTCCTCCTCGCCAGGAGTCACGGACGCCCCCCAAGCTTCCTGGAACAAGTGCTTGGCCACCTCCGGCTTGCTGTCCGCCAGCCTGACGGCCTGTTCCAAGCACCACTGTCCGAAGTCCGCTGGCAACTTCGATCCGAGGAGCTTTCTCCGATTGTTGAAATCGACCGGACCGATACGGTCAGTTTCTTTGCAGGCGACGAGCCTGTCCAAGATCACCTGCTTCTGGAAGCTCGGATGGTGTTCCAGCCACGCGCGGACGTCCCGGAGGGCCGCAGAAGGACGCGCCTCGCGTCGTTCAGCCGCGGTGACGCAAGCTCCCAGCCACGCGGAGCCGCGGTCGATGTCCAAGCGCTCTCCATTGGCGTGAAGGCCGCGCCGGAGCAATTCGAGGGGAAGGTCCCAGAGCCTGAGGGCACCGATCGTTGGTCTCAGTCGGCGCAGCGCCGCGGCCAGTGTGTCCAGCAGTTCCGCGACGTCATCGTCGGTGGACCGGTCCACAAGGTGCCGCCGCCAGAAACGGAAGTATCTGCCCCACGAACCATCATTGCCAAGATGCGTGAAGTACTCCCACACTTGACTTGGTCCGACGGTCTTCGGGTACAGTTCACGTAGCAGTGTCCCGCAGAGGTCGCGATTCGCAATCGAAATGCCTTCATCCTTGAATTCGTCGAGGAGGCTCTTCAGCTCCTTGTCTGCGACCGGTGAATCCCGCTGGTATCGCACGAATGCATCGAGCGCGGCTTGGCGAACCAGCGGGGGCCACGTTCTGTCTCGCACCGTCTCAGCGATCGCGTTGGCCATAGCCGGAAGCCGCTGACTCTCCGAGAGGAGCAGCAAAAGGAAGCCGACCCGTGCCTGTTGGTCCGAGTCTCGGTTCTGGCTTCGAAGTGCAGCGAGGACCTGAGGCTCTGTGTGAGCGGTAACCAACGGCGCGAACCTTCGTAGCACGCGGACGGCCCTCCAAAGACTCTTTGGTTGAGCCAGCAGCGCTTCAACTGTCCGCTGCTTCTCTTGTTCTGAGAGCGCCGAGAGATCGCCGTAGGTGCCAAGGTCAACTGGACACATGCGGATTAGTTCGTCCCGCACGCACACGCTATGGGTCGCCAGCCAAGCTGACAGGCCCCGAAGTGCGCTCACCACCACGCCGTCTGCGCCCTTCATCAGTGCAAGGGCTCGCCGCGGTGACATCCCGGCCGCAATGAGGCGCGCCAAGTGCTTGCTGCCAAGGAATTCTGCAATCTGGCGATGGATTGGACGAAAGCACCGGACCGGTTCCCCCCGGAACAGCTTCGAGGACACTGCCGCTCGCAGCGTCTCTCGATCCTCGATGCCACAGAGGTCCCGAGGAACGAATTCTTCATCGATTGGATGGCGGTCAAGCGAGTAGCCGGTCTTATCGGACAGCAGCAGGAGGACGCACAAGCGCCCGGCGCAATCGATGACTGAATCCGCCGCCGGGCCATTCAGAGTCGCAATCTCGTGTTCCAGATTCGACTCGCCAGCCAATTCCCTGCACGCCAGTTCGAACACCTGCCGTCGCCCCTCAGGCCAACCGTTGCCTCGTCGTACGGCGCGAACCAGCAATTCAAGGGTCTGGGGATTCTTGAGCAGGCTCTCCAGTCCGGCTTCACGGGCTTGCTCGACAAAGTCCTCAGGCCGGCTCACGTCGAGAC